>SVFB01000036.1 GCA_015057085.1 Lachnospiraceae bacterium | reverse complement strand
TCCCGGAGAAAAATTCGGTGTTAGAAGCGAAACACTTGCTTGGGCAATTTTTGCGCAGCAAGCCCCGATTTTGTGCGGGAAGAGGGATGTGGCTGTGGTTGCACAAAATCCGTACCGAGAATGTGTGGGAGCCTGCACAAGCGAAGAAGTTCGAAGACCTGTTGCTGACGAAAATATTTGGAGGTGGACTTTTGACTGCGAGGCGGAGAAGAAAAAAAAGGAATTCATCTGAAAGATGAATTCCTTTTGGGGATTTATTTAGCGATTGCGGATTGCATCGATTGGGCGCTTGCGCGCATTGTGATTCACCGGGAAGAAGCTTGCTAAAGCTGCAATCGCCATACTGATGACAAACAGCAGAATCACCTGTCGAATTCCAAATCGAAGTACCGTAATCAAAAGACCTGTGGATCTTCGAATCAGGCGGTTGACTAAGGCGGTTGCTATACCAACTCCCGTTGTTGATAATACAAAGTTGATCATGGCAATCAAAAAGCTTTCCGAGAAGAAGATTCTAAACACATCACTTCCCCTTGCACCGATGGCGCGCAAAATACCGATCTCCTGCTTCTTATAAGAGATACTGCTGGAGATGAAGGTTGCCATCATAATACTTGCAAAAATTGCAAAGAAGAGACCTACATACATAAAGGCTTTGCTCAACACCTTAAATACTTCATCCAAGCCATCCAATTCGTAGGTTACTGAGTTCACAAGTGAATAGCGCACTCCGTTTTTGCCCGAATAAGAATATTTCACAATCGACTTCACTTCCGAATATTTATCCGGCATTGCACCGATTGCAAAAGAATATCCTCCATCTAATGATCCCATATATTTTTTATATAATTCATCATCGATGACAATTGTTTTTTGATAAACATCCTCGTAATCTTCTGCCGGAAGATATCCTACGATTTTCACGTCATCACTGTACTCATCTTCCGAATCATCGAAGACGGAACTTTCACAATAACCGGACCGCGTTATATTCGGAAGCTCTGCTAAGGATTCCGGTTTGGCTTCTAATGATAAAAAGTTACAAATATCTTCGAAAGAGGATTGTGAAATAATAATTTCGTTTTCCGCCAGCGTCTCCTTAGCTCCATCAGCCCATACTACTTTTGATGCATCAAGATTTCCCAGCGTTGAATAAAAGGATTCGCTGAGATAATATGCGCTTTCACCTTTTTGGTCTTCAGTATAAAACTCTAAAAAATCAGTATCAGATACCGTTGCAACCTTTGGACTCTCCTCTAGCATACGTTCAACAAAGCCGTCACCAACCATCATCATCTCAAGGAAGCTGCATTCTCTCGCTTTCCTCAACTCACTGTTTAGGGCAACATCCAAAACCAGATCCAAGCTGTTTTCTCCCTTGTTTTCTTTTACCAAAGACTCATATCTGGAAAGATCAAAGCCGGTATCAACGACACCTACAATCTCCATATTTCTGCCGCCCACATACAAGGTTTTGCCAACCATGTCTGCTTCGTCTTGAATATCTGTAAAGCTTCCCTCTGAACCATACTCACGGTATCCGGCCTTGATAAAGGTTTGTGCCACATAAGACGAAATTACCATCTCATCCTTGCTGCCGTCCGCCAAACGTCCGGCAATTAATTCGAATCCGGAATCCTCCAGCATTTGCTCATCTAAGGCTGCAATTCCCGAAAATCCGTAAGCATAGATGTGATACATGGTTTCGGTAAATTCTGTCTCAGTATCATATTGTGTATCAAATCTTCCATTGTTTGTTTCAGAAACTTCCCATATATCCGGCACGTAGGCACCTACAACAGAAATTCCGGTGTCTTTTTGAATCTGTTCCACATCCTCTGCCGTCATCTTGTATCCGCCGGTGGACCAATATCCTTCCGGGAGTGAATCATATTTATAAAAAATAGATTTTTGGAAGGAGGCATAGTTAACGCCCGTATCCACAATGGATTTGCTACAGGTTGAAATATGATCGTAGCTTCCTAAGGTATCTGCCAAACCAAATAATCCAAACGCAACGCAGGATAAAATGATGGTAATCACCAGTCTGAATTTTTTATATTTCAAGCCGCTGGCGCCGATTTTAAACGCATTTTTCATCGGAAGCTTTGACTTGATCAGGCGGAATGGTGAATTATTCAAAGGAACGATGCGGCTCTGGTCCGTCGGAGTTGCTACTCTGTTTCCATGCATTGCTGTCGCATTCGCATTTCCATTTCCAATGGTGATGGCTCCGCCGTTGCTTTGTGCATCAATCCAATTGTTGATGGCTTCTCGATCTTCTTCTGTCAGATGATATTGCGGTGCCACATAAACCATTTCCTGCGTAAAGGTAAGCCCGGATGGAACACTTTCCCGGGTTTCCTCAAAACTCTCGTAGTCCCCTGCCTCGTATTCCATATCGCTGATGACATGCCCGTCTGCCAGCTCGATGATTCGATCTGCATAGCGCTCTGCAAAATCTCTGTCGTGTGAAACCACGATGACCAGCTTTTGCTCTGATAAGCGCTTTAACGTATCGAGCACCTGTCGTCCTGTCACGGAATCCAATGCGCCTGTCGGTTCGTCTGCCATAATAATTTCTGGATCTTTTACCAATGCTCTTGCGATGGCAACTCTTTGCTTTTGTCCGCCGGACAACTCGTTTGGCTTACGCATACCATAGCCGGCCAGATCCACCTGCTCAAGAATTTGATTGATTCTCTCATCGGTGGCCTTTTGTCCCTGCAATTGCAAGGCCAGTGCGATGTTGGCGCCCACATTGAATTCTTCTAAAATATTATATTCCTGGAAAATAAATCCCAGATATGTATTTCTGTAAGAATCAAAGTCCCTTTGCTTAAAATTCGCAGAAGATTTCCCTTTGATGATGATTTCACCCTCATCACAGACATCCAAACCTCCCAGCAAATTCAGCATGGTAGACTTACCACTTCCTGATTTTCCCAGCAAAAACACCATTCCAGTTTCCGGAAAACGTAAATTGATATGATCAACAGCCAGCACAGGAACACCGCGCTTTGGCTTATACATTTTCGTCAGATTGCGTACTTCAAGCATTTTTCTCCTCCAATTCAAGTCTCGCTTTTAAGTTTCCATAATAAGATTATCTAATTTTCACTATGTAAACAAGTGAAAATGCATTTAAGAATTCTTAAGATTTTTTTAAGGTGGATTTTTATGCCGGCAAAACCTATACTGATATTAAGAAAGCATAAAGTAGGGGTATTTACATGAAAAAGAGAATTTTTAATATTATCCAGATCGGACAAAAAGATGATTTGCCGAGCCGCATCTTTGACATCGGCATTGTGATTGTCATTCTATTAAATATTGCCACTTTGTTTTTAGAAACCTTTTCTCAGTTAGAAAAGTATCATATGGCATTTAATATCATCGAAACTACGACGATTCTCATCTTTATCATCGAATATCTGCTTCGCATTTGGACCGCACCTTGTCTTTATCCGAATCAAAAGCCGATTCGTGCGGTTTGGAGCTTTTTGATTTCTTACGATGGTATTGTGGAACTGTTTACGATTCTGCCTTTTTTCTTTATGTCGGGATTTATTGCATTTCGATTGTTGCGCGTGGTGCGAATCTTTCACCTGTTCCGCATCAACTCTTACACGGATTCCTTTCATGTCATTAAAAGTGTCATCTATGAGAAACGCAATCAGTTGATGTCCTCAATTTTTATCATCGTCGTCCTGATGTTTGCCTCTTCTCTCTTTATGTATTCCGCTGAGAATAAGGCGCAACCCGATGTGTTCGAAAATGCCTTTTCCGGACTCTGGTGGAGCATGTCTACTTTGCTAACCGTAGGCTACGGCGACATTTATCCGGTTACCGTCATCGGTCGAAGCATGGCAATTGTCATTGCATTCCTTGGTGTGGGAGTCGTTGCCATTCCAACCGGTATTATTTCCGCAGGTTTCGTGGAACAGTATCGAAAAGAACAGGAAAAAAGTCAGAATCCTATGCAGGCCATTCACACAGTCATCATCGATATCGACAGCGAATGGATTGGAAAATCCGTGGCTGAAATCGAAAAGAACTATCCGGTCAATATTTTATTGATCAAACGCAAAAAAGAGACAATAAAAGCCGATGCGCAATTCGTCATCGGCTTGGAAGATGTTTTAACGGTGTACCGATACGACTAATCGGTACACCGTTGAAATTCCTATTCGCTTCTTAATGCTTCTACAGGATCTTTCTTTGCTGCACTTCTTGATGGTATCAGTCCTGCTAACATCGTCAGTAAAATACTGATCATAATCAAAATGACTGCTGCACCAACCGGAAGTGATGCATTGAGATTATGAATATCCGTCAAGTGATGAATCACTGCATTGATTGGCAGGCAAAGCAATGCGCTGATGACAACGCCCAAAAGTCCGGCCACAAATCCAATGATAATCGTCTCTGCATTAAACATTCTAGAAACATTCTTCTTAGATGCACCGATGGCACGCAAAATACCGATTTCCTTTGTTCTCTCCTGAACAGAAATCAAGGTGATGACACCAATCATAATCGAAGATACAATCAGCGAAATCGATACAAATGCAATCAACACATAGCTGATGGCATTGATGATCATGCTGACAGAGCCCATCATAAGACCCACATAATCTGTGTAAGTGATTTGCTCTAATTCTTCCTTGTCTTCGTTATAGATCTCAATGGCATCCTCGATGACATCCTTACTGTCAAAATCAGAAGAATATAATGCAATCTGTGTTGGAGATTCGATATCTACATATCCTAACTCCGTCAGATTTGCTTCATAATTGGACTCGGAGAATTCCAAAACCTCGTCATAATAATATGCTTCTTCTTCTGTTGTATAATTGTCGACTGCTGCGGTAAGTCCTGCTACCAACTGCTCCGGAGACATGGTTGCAATCTGTTCGCTAGCCGTAGCCGCATACTGTGCTCGAATCTGCTGCTCCACTAATGTTCGATAATAAGTGGCCATATCCTCGTCGGATAAATCTTCGAAATAGTGATCGATATCGCTTTCTGCCATACCCAGCTGTTCTTCCATAACCGTTCGAAGATTCTCTTCCATGGTCGCACGGTCCACATCTGCCATGGCATCATCCACCATCTGCTCCAACTCTGCTTCCGGAGGTGTGGTAAGAATCAAGCCATAAAGTGTGGCCTTTTCTTCATCTGTTAATTCCTCAATATAATCTAAGAAATACTGAGCCTTATCAGCATCTGACAAATCCGTTGTGCTGGTCTTAAATGGCAATCCTGAAATCACATCCTTATTCGGACTATCGATTTGCGCCTGAATTGCCTCAGACTTTCCGGACTCTTCAATTACATATTTGGTCAACGCAGAGGTATATGCGATAGAACCGTCGATGATTCCTGCATTCGCATCCTCATTTGGTTTAATCACGCCCACTACTTTCAGCGGAATTGCATTGTTATAAAGATATTGAATTCCGGCTTCTGTATCTCTTAAATCCGTATACAAACCTGAGTTTTCATCATAGCTGTAGCAAGAAGAATTCAGAATCACCTTGTATTCTCTGTTGCAAAGATCTTCATAGCTCCATTCATTGGTGGAAAGGGTTGCTTCGCTTCCGTCCATAACAGACTTCATCAAGGCTCCCATTTCTTCTTCAGAAATCAGACCCAATGCATAAAGTGACATATCGGTCAACTCATTGTTTTCGTCTAAGACTACAACCACTTCGTTGTAATCATTTGGCCAACTTCCGTAAACCAAATCATATTGATTAAATACCATATCGCTGATGAGTGCGCCGTCATCACCCTCAATCATCTCTGACCAAAGTTCCGAAGATCCTGTCATACTGCTCATGCTAGACATGGAGGAAAATGCGGATAAATTTCCTGAAGAGGAATCCATGGTATCCATATAGGACATATCAATTCCCATATATTCCGTAATCAAATCGTTGAGCAATTCTTCTGAATCGGAATATTGAATGGTACCATCAATATTTTCCGTATAAACCAAAAGATTTAAGTCATAGGAATACTGAACTGCTGCCAATGCCTCATCCAATCCGGTGTCCGAATCTTTGTTTGCGCGTTCTGATTCGATAAACTGCTTAAATGACTTCAGATCATTTTCCGTGGTTTCTGCATTATTTAAGGCATCAATCATATCATACATGATTGGATTCATGTAGATGCCATCATCTCCATGTTCTCTATCGCCGGTATTTCCGCCCATGAAGACGGTTAACAACGTAGATAAGTCTACTGAACTAGCCTCGATTGTAAGCGGATAAGATGATAATGTTTCCTCCTGAACCTGATCGATATAAGTATTTAATCCGTTCGAAACAGAAGAAATCAATGCAATTCCTATGATACCAATGCTTCCTGCAAATGCAGTCAAAATGGTTCGTCCCTTTTTGGTAAACAAATTTTTCAAAGAAAGACCAAAGGAAGTTCCAAATGACATAGAAGGTTTCTTCTCTTTGCGCTTGCGCTTTTTGCCTTGATTCTCGCTGGCCTTTTGCGCCTCGATGCGCTTTTCTTCTCTGACATCATCCTCCGTCAGCGGATTAGAATCATCCAGCAATTTGCCATCCAGCATTTTGATAATTCGGGTGGAATAGCGCTCCGCCAAATCCGGATTGTGCGTTACCATAATAACAAGACGATCCTTTGCGATTTCCTTTAAGATGTCCATAACCTGAATACTGGTCTCTGTATCCAAGGCTCCTGTTGGTTCATCCGCCATAATAATATCCGGATTATTCACGATGGCACGGGCGATGGCTACACGCTGCATCTGTCCACCGGACATCTTATTCGGCTTTTTATGAATCTGGTCGCCCAGTCCGACTTTCTCTAAAGCTTCTTTTGCACGTCTCTTTCTTTCAGACTTGCTGACACCGGAAAGTGTCAAAGCAAGTTCCACATTCATCAATACGCTCTGATGAGGAATCAGATTGTAACTTTGAAATACAAATCCAATGGTATGATTGCGATAAGAATCCCAGTCTCTGTCTTTGTACTTTTTGGTAGAAGTTCCGTTGATGATCAAATCACCGTCCGTATACTTGTCCAGTCCTCCGATGATATTGAGCATTGTGGTCTTTCCACATCCGGATGGTCCTAAAATCGATACGAATTCATTATGTCTGAATTTCAAATCAATTCCTTTTAAGGCATGAACCACGCCGCTTCCTGCAGGATAATCCTTTTTGATATTCTTTAACTCTAACATATATTCTCCCTACTGCATTCGGTTTTATGCGATTTCCTCCGGCTCAAACTGTGAATTATACAAATCACTATAGAAGCCACCTTGTGCCATCAATTCATCATGATTTCCACTTTCGATTACATCTCCGTCCTTTAATACCAGAATCAAATCTGCATTCTTGATAGTAGAAAGTCGATGTGCAATCACAAACGAGGTTCTGTTCTTCATCAATTCGTCCATTGCTTTTTGGATTTTCAACTCTGTTCTCGTATCTACAGAAGAGGTTGCTTCATCCAAAATCAACATCGGACGATCTTCTAACATGGCGCGGGCAATGGTCATCTGCTGCTTTTGTCCCTGAGATAAATTCACTGCATCATTTAAAATTGTATCATATCCCTTCGGCAATGATTGGATAAAGTGATGCAATCCCACTGCACGGCAGGCTTTCTCAATTTGTTCATCCGAAATTCCCGGGGTGCTGTAAGCTAAATTCTCTCTAACCGTGCCTTCAAACATCCATGTGTCCTGAAGCACCATACAAAACTGTTCATGCACAGCCTCACGCTTAACATCCTTAATCGAAACCCCATCAATGGTAATATCTCCGGAGTTTGTCTCATAAAAGCGCATTAACAAATTGACCAGAGTCGTTTTTCCAGCACCTGTCGGTCCAACAATTGCAATCTTTTGCCCCGGCTTTGCTTCCGCCGAGAAATCGTTGATGATGATTTTATCCGGGTTGTATCCAAATTTGACGTGTGAGAATTTAACATGGCCTTTGATTCCATCTACCACCTCAAATCTATCAGGCTTTTGAGTTTCTTCTTCCATTTCAGGAGCCTCTAAGAATTCAAAGATTCTTCCGCCTGCCGCAGAAGCAGACTGCAATGCCTGAACGCCCTGAGACATCTGGGACAACGGTTGCACGAACAAGCGAACATATACCATAAATGCCACAATGGTACCAAAGCTGATTTTTCCATCGATTGCCAAAGCTGCACCCACAACGCAAACAGCCACAAATCCAAGATTTCCGATAAATCCCATCAATGGCATCATAAGTCCTGATAAGGTCTGAGCGCGGAAAGCTGCACGCTTATGTTTTTCGTTCATCTCTTTAAAGATTGCACGTCCGTTTTCTTCCCCATTATAGGATTTAATCAATGTATGTCCGGTATAAGCTTCTTCGACGAAACCATTCACCTCACCTAACATCTTTTGCTGCGCGCGGAAATATTTCTGAGATCTTCCCATGATAAGAAACATAAAGAGAAATCCGATGATAGTAGAGCCAATGGCTGCCAACGTCAAAATTCCGTTGCTTCTTAACATCATAAAGATTGAACCGAAAAACAATGTGATTGCAGAAACCAAGGTTCCCACACTTTGGTTTAATGACTGACCGAGTGTGTCCACATCATTTGTCACACGGCTTAATACATCTCCTGTTGTTGTCTTACCGAAATAGGCCATCGGCAGACGATTAATCTTGTGAGAAATATCTGTACGCAGTCGCTTAGAAACCATCTGCGTCACATAAGCCATCACCTGAGTCTGGACAAGGCTAAGCAGTGTTCCTACCAGATAAATCGTAGCAAGTACCAGGATAATATGTGTAATCTTATCCATGTCAATCGAAGTTGTAATTCCTTCGGTGATGGTATTGGTCACTTCTTTTAACCAATCCGGACCATTTAACGTACAAATGGTTCCTCCGATTGCCGCAACAACAGCGATTACCAGAAGCACCGCATAATCCTTACAATATCGGAGGATTTTCTTCCATGCGCCCGGATATTTTTTTGTATCAAATTCAGTTCTATTTGGTCTTGGCACTTTTGTTTCCTCCTCTCTATGCAAGCTCTTCTTCTGTCAGCTGTGAAAGTGCAATCTGCTGATAGACTTCGCAGCTTTCCATCAATTGTTTATGTGTTCCCATACCGGCAATCTTGCCATCCTCCATTACAATAATGGTATCTGCATTTCGAATAGTTCCGATTCGCTGTGCAACAATAATCTTCGTCACATCCTTGCAACGCTCTTCCAACAAGTGACGTACAGTGCGATCGGTTTTATAATCCAATGCTGAAAAAGAATCGTCGAAAATCAAAATCTCTGCACCTCTGGCAACTGCTCTTGCAATGGAAAGTCTCTGCTTTTGTCCGCCGGAGAAGTTATTTCCGCCCTGAACCACTTCGCTATGAATTCCATCTTCCTTCTTGCCCACGAAATGAGCGCTGCAGGAAATGTCGATAGCATCTAACACTTTTTCTTCCGTTACCGGTTCCTTTCCGTTATCACCAAAGGCGATATTGGATTCGATTGTTCCCTTAAACAGAAATGCCTTTTGAGATACATATCCGATTTTATTGTGCAATGCAGCCTGCGTATACTCTCGCACATCCACACCATCTACTAAAACTGCTCCCTCTGTCACATCATAAAATCTCGGAATCAAATTAATGGCAGTTGTCTTGCCACAACCTGTTGCACCGATGATGGCGACGGTATCACCGCGATGAGCTTTAAATGAAATATGCTCTAACATATTGCCGCCGGCATCCGGATATCGGAATGAAACATCACGGAATTCGACTTCTCCTACCATCTGATTTTCACCCTGGGTACGCGTTCCATCTTTGATATTCGGTTTGGTTTCAAGAACTTCATTGATTCGCTCTGCTGCTACAGATGCACGAGGCATCAAAATGAAGATTACAACCAGCATCATAAATGCCATGACAACCTGCAATGCATAAGAGGTAAATACTACCATATTGGAAAATAATTCCATTCGTTCTGTCATTGCCTCGGCCATATTAGACATATCCGCGTTGATTGTCACGCCATTGATTAAAGCGGCTCCGATTGCATAAATCGAAATCGAAAGACCGTTCATCAACAGACCGATAAATGGCATCATCGTCGACATTGTACGGCTGGTAAATAAGGAAGTACGTGTTAATTCATCATTTGCCTGTTCGAATTTATCTTCCTGATAATGCTCCGCATTGTAAGCTCTGACAACGGAAAGTCCGCTTAGATTTTCTCTGGTTACACGGTTGATATTATCCGTTAAAGTCTGCATCTTGCGAAACTTTGGTCTTGCCAAAAATAATACAATTGCAACGCCGATTAAGAGAATCACAACTGTGATAAAAGTGGCTATGGTCCATTCAATTCCTTTGTTATAGATCTTAGAAATTGCCCAGACTGCTGTAATCGGAGCTTTGACGATAACCTGTAATCCCATTACAATCACCAACTGAATCTGTGTGATATCATTGGTGGAACGGGTAATTAAGCTGGCTGTAGAGAATCGGTTCATCTCTTCCATGGAAAAGGATTGCACCTTTAAATACAGTTGCTCACGCAAACTCGCACCAAAATCAGATGAAATCCGTGATGCACAGATTGCAACCACAAGCGCTCCTGCCATACTTCCAAAAGCACATAATAGCATCTTGCCTCCGGCAATCCAGACATCCTTCATATCTTCCACACCGGTATTGATTAATGTGGTAATGTCCGCCATATAATCCGGTAATTTCAAATCCAGCCATACCTGGAATACAATAAAGACAACTGCAATCAACGCTACGATTACATCAGCCGCCTTCATTCTCTTTAATAACTTCAACATATAACTGCTTTCCTCCTGTTATTTTAGTTCCTCTAATTCAAGAAGGTTTTCGTGCATCTTCTTTGCCACCTTCAAAAACGTATCCACATCTTTTTGAGGGATTCCTTTGAACAGTCTTTCTTTCATATATTCCCATAAACGCTCAAAATCTTCGCATATGGCTTCTCCGTTCTCGCCAATGGTATAATGCACATATCTTCGGTCCTTATCATCGACCCAATAGGTAACCATCTTGCGCTGATACAAAGAATCAAGTCCCTTTGAAACCATTGCCTTATTCATCGCCAGATGTCTGCATATCTCACCGGGTGTATTAACCTTATCATCTGCTACATAAACACACCATAGGATCTGCATTTCTACTTTCTTTAAGTCGTATTTTTTACGCAACTCATCAAATTTCAGCTTCAATCCCAAAACGAACTGGTTGCTTTTTAGCAAACCTTCTCTGTCTTGCTCTGATTGTTTACATTTGAACACTTCCTCAACTCCTTTCTCAGGCTTTTGTCTGTAATTCAAGTCTCGCTCGCGAGACTTGGCGCGAGATTTGCGTCAGCGTAGCTGACATATTTCATATGCAAATCTCTGCGCATCCTCGCGGAGCGTTTATCTCAGTCGGATAAGACTGAGATAAAAAAAACTGTTTATCATTGACCTCACTTTTTACATAAAGCCATTCTAGACTCCGTAAAAATAGTTGTCAATTATAAACAGTTTCTTTTTATCAATTATTTATGAGTTTATTTTTTATTTAGATTTGTCAAGACTCGCTCGCGAGTCTTGCGCGCCGGATTCGGGTCTGCTTCAGCAGACAAATTCCTGTCCGAATCCGTGCGCATCCTCGCGGAGCGTTTAACTCAGTCGGAGCTTGTACCCCGACTGAGTTAAAAGGTTGTATATCCGACAATCGTATTAATAACCGTTGTCTGGTCAGTATTGTTGCTATTATCTGCAACAGAATAAATAACCCATACTTTTCCAGGCTCAGACACACTATCAAAAGCACACACATACACTTGATAGTCATAATCTTTAATATAATAATTGTAATAATAAAGATTTCCGCCCTGTCCGGTGCTACCAACCTTAAGCTCTGTCACCTCAGTCTCATAATTTTTGAAAGAATCATCATAATTAACTTTCAACTGCTCGATGGCTGCTTCCGCAGAATCATATGTGACAGAATAGAGATTGACAGAATCATCATTTCCGAATGTAAATGTGATATCATCATTTCCTGTGTTTTCATCTATTGTCGCAATATTGGAAGGATAAACCACATCAACGCTTCCGATATTTACAGTTGCTGTTTGCTCTGTTGTGGAACCACCCTGGCTGTTTGTCTCTGATTCTGTTTCGGTCTCTGTTGGAAGCGGAGTCTCTGTTTCGGTCTCTGTCGCAGGTTCCACTTCTTTGTATGCACCTTTATTCACAAACAATGACTCTACCACATGGCGCAATGTACCTTCGATTCCATCAACGCTGTTAACCGTATATTGAATATAGAACTTTCCATAGCTTTCAATATAGCGATCATACTGCATGCTTGAACTGTTCTTCTTACCCTGGATACTTACACGGTAAAGCGTCTTTTCACCTACAGAAACCTTCTGAATATCGCCAACTTCATCGATATCGACATCGTCATCTTCCAATTCCTCTTCAAATTTCTTGAAGTATTTCTTCAGGCTATATACCTTTTTATCCTTCGCTGAGATTTGAATGGTAGCATCAGAATCTGTGATGATTGATACTCCGTCGCTTCCATCGTCTACTGTTGCTGTTTCAGGATAAAGGAATGAAAAATCGATTCCATCCACAGAAGCCTCATAGGAATAGAATCCGTCTTCCACATCCTGATCCTCTCCTGTAAAGTCATCCTCATCGTTGGTTTCGTATTTCTCTGAAATATGTAACATCTCCTGGAAGCTTCCGTTTAATAAATTCAGCGGTGAAGCCGGTACAAACAAAAGTGCTGAAACCGCACCAATGATTACAACTAAAATCAAAATTATAATGAGCGGTGCTTTGCTCTTTTTCTTCTTTTTCTTCTTTTGATCCATTTGTTGCGGTGCAGCACCATAATATCCTTGACCCTGCTGACCGTATGGCTGCTGTGGCTGACCGTATGGTTGCTGTGGCTGACCGTATGGCTGCTGTGGCTGACCATAAGTCTGCTGTGGCTGGCCGTATGACTGTTGCGGCTGACCGTATGGTTGCTGTGGCTGGCCGTATGGCTGCTGCGGCTGGCCGTATGGCTGCTGTGGCTGGCCGTATGGCTGCTGTGGCTGGCCGTAAGTCTGCTGTGGTTGCTCGTAAGTCTGCTGTGGTGCAGCATCATATGCCCCCTGATTCTGCTGCTCAGCCGCTACCGGTTCCGGTGCAACCGGTTCTGTGGCCACCTGTTCTGGAGCCACTGGTTCTGGAGCCACTGGTTCTGGAGCCACCGGTTCTGGTACCACCGCTTCTGGTGTCACCGCTTCTGGTGTAACCGCTTCTGGTGTAACAGGTTCTGGGGCAACCGGTTCTGATGCAACCGGAGCTCCGCAATATGGACAAAACTTGCTGCTATCGCTAATTTGATGTCCATTCACACATAACTTCATAATTCAAATATCCTCCCTTTCAATTTTACACTTTCTTGTTTTCAAGTCTCGCTCGCGAGACTTGGCGCGAGATTTGCGTCAGCGTAGCTGACATATTTCATATATACTTGTACTGGTTATAGCTGAATTGTTTCATATACCTGGTTCGCTTGGAATGTAATCGTGGCTGCATCCTGCGATGTCTCACTCCAACCGGATCCATTATAATAATATCCCCAGTATGAGCCGAAAGAAACCTCCTGATAAGCCAAATAGTAAGTTCCCGCTTCAGCGCGAATACAGATATTTCCCTCCGCATCCGGAGTGTAGGCCGCATAAAATTCTCCGTTGCTGTCATACAACAGCACAGATATTGCTTCGTTGCTTGATGTCACATTGATTTCAAAAAATCCGTTTCTCAGCGAAGCTGTAGCTGCATTTTCTGTGCGATTACCGTTCATTCCCATATCCGAATAACTTTGAGAAATCACATCCGCATATTCCGAAAAGCCATCTCTGGAATGGCAAGCCAGCATCAATGCCACATAAACATCATCGAAATCCGATTGCGGTGTCAAAAATTCAATGGCATCCAGCCAGACGATAATCTCATCATCCAGGGACATACCTGCCGCATACAAATCATATGCCACTTTATTCAGCAGAGAACTGTTTGAATGAACTCCGCCATAATCATTCAGATATGCATCCGGATTGTCGGTTGGCGGCATATAGAATGCATCCCCTACATAAGCCGGCTGATGATACTGAATCGGATCACTCATCAATCGGAATACGTTTCCTCCGGTCTCTCCGATTTGCCAGGTGGTATCAGTGGTCTTTCCCACATACATTTCCATGAGATTTCCCATGATATCACTCAATGACTCATTGATTGCGCCCTGCTCATTTGCATAAATGCATCCCTGCATTGCATGAGATGTATAGCCGTGGGTAAATTCGTGGGCAACCACATCCAATGCCTGGCTATCCGTATTGATATCCGAAACACCAAAGAAGCCCCAGCCATTGTAATTGCCGTAGTATCCTGCATTATCCACCGGATTTCCCTCTTCATCGCACATGCCCATTCCAATTAAAATCGGTAATCCTGCTCGATCAATCGAAGGCACTCCGATCATATTGTAGAAATCCCATACCTCAATATATTTTGCATATGCCAGGATATAATTAGGATCCCAATCCTCATTATTTGTGCTGGTGATAAAGCTCACCTGATCATAAGCATAAAAATCATAGAAATCTGCCGCGGCAATCTTTCGTTCTGAATCCATCATATAGTACAGACCGTCTTCTTCGCTATAGCAAATTGGTACGGTTACGTCCTCATATGTGCCATCGCCACGCAAAAGGCTGGCAGAATAAGTCATTTCAGTCTTTCCTTCAAAATAATTCTCATTATGATAAACTGAAGTATTTTCCGCATCCATATTGCTGGTAGCACTGCCAAGCAGATATGAGCCGTCACAGGAAATATAATGTTCCCAATATGGCATATCAAAACTACTTGTCATATTTGGATTATCTGTATAAACCACAATCGCCTTCGTCAGCGCATTGTCATAGTTAAAATACACATCTGAAGTATAATCCGAATAAATCGACAGATTCGGATACATTCCTTTTACAACCAGCTCAGCCTGCTCCTTTGTAATGGATTCGGATGCTGTACTGACCACCTGCGACGAGAATGAATTCGATAATGCGCAAACATAATGTTCATCATCTCTTACCACCACCAGACTTCCGTTTTTTACCGATTCGTCTCCGGCCATCTGATTATAAGTAAAATACGAATAATTGGTCTGCGTATCCGTGATGGTAGATGAAAGATAATACTCGGTATTCTCGTTCAAACCGAGCAAATCGTAGACACCTGCCAACGCCTTAAGCACATCATCCGATGTCTCCACCTGCTCATCATAAAACCGACCAACCAGTGATGATGCATATCCATCATCACGATATACCACAAGCGCATCACTGTCCGTCGTATACTCTCTGATGTCATCCTCATTCACCTGATCCACATCTTCGTAGTATTCTAAGGCAACATCGCTGGCCTTTAAATCCTCTTCTAAAAGATAGACGGATTCATAGGATGAGCCAAATGCGCAGCCTGTAAGCAATCCGCTGCAAAGCATCGGTACCATAAAGGCCGCAATTACTCTATTCATTTTTTGTTGTTTCATTTTTCTTCCTCTGATTTGAAATCCTTTGCGATTTCAACCGCCACGTCCCACGCCTGCGGACAATATCCCACGCGATTGATGAATTCGTGATCCATTCCCCGATACAAAAACGGGCGGCATACTACTCCCTCTCGTTTTAACTTTCTGATAAAAGCCTCTCCCTGAAGTCGAAGATAATCATATTCGCAAACCGCAATAAAGGTTTTCGGAAGATAACTAAGATTCTCTGCACACAACGGCGATGCAAGAGGGTCCAAAATATGTCCTTCCCTGCCACAATACAAAAGCGGCATCTCCCCCGTAAGCGCGGCCAATGAAAATGCTGCGCCCAGCGTTAACGTATCATTATCATCAATTTCATAATCTAAAGCTCTCCATCGATAATCCGGCAAACGAGGATTATCTACCAAAACAGCCGGATAAATCAGAGCTTGATATGAGACTCTGTTCTTTGGAAGTCTACCCTTATCCACTTCCTCTTGTTCGAGCATTGTAACGCCCAAACTCAGTGTACCACCTGCGCTGTCTCCACCTACTGCAAGGAAATTTGGATTACCTCCGATTTCTTCGGCATGGTCTGCCATCCAGCAAAATGCATCATAGCAATCCTGTAATCCAATCGGGAATTGATACTCCGGTGCGAGTCTATAGTCGACACCCACAAGAATCACATCGGCTTCTTCTGCAACCAATTTGCAAAATGGAATCTCTTCCTCAGTTGAACCTGCAATATAAGCGCCTCCATGAATATAAAGAAGCATCGGTTTGATTTCACGCCCACCCTTTGGCTTGAAAATATAAATTGGCGTATCTCCGTTTCTGGTGGAAATCATCTGCTTTTCCACCGAGATTTCTCCTTCTGTAATATCAAAAGAAGGATGGGAATCCATTTGACGCACCAATTCAACCGGAGTTCTCTCATACTCTGCCAGCGGATTTCCCGCTTTTTCTGCAGCGCTTCTCCACTCATATACCCTTGGATCAAGGGGAGTGCAGTCCCTTGGATCCGGAATCGGTTTTACCATAAAATCGACTCCGTGAATGGTCTGCGCATAACAGTCTTTTTGCAGTTTTTCCAATAAATTGAGATTGTCTTTTTTATAATTCATAGGCTTCCTCTTGGTATGTCAAATATTTAGACATACCTATCTAGTATTTTATACCACTTCATCTTGAATTCCAACCTATTCAGCCAAAAAAAAGCAGCGCATGATGAATCTTCATCATGCACTGCAGTCTTAAAACTTGCCAACCTTGGTAAGCTTCTTTGGAAGCTTCGGAAGCTTTCCATCTTCCCATTTTACAATTGCGCCTTCGTCACAAGCATCTACACACTTGCCGCATTGTTCACACATATCCTGATCAATCATATGGATAAACTTCGGCTTTCCTTCGATTGCATCCTCATCACATTCATCGACACAATCTCCGCAACCAATACATTTATCCGGAAGGATTAAGTAAACAGCTGCAGCCTTGTAGCACTTGCCACACTTACAAGTCTTTCTCTTGATATGATCATCAAACTCATCCGGGAAGAGTTCAATTGCTGAGATAAACGGTTTTGCCATAGAACGACCAAATGGACAATAAGCTCCAAGCTCAATCAACTGTCCAACTTCTTTAATCAGATCAGTATCAGTTGCCTTTGCTTTTCCTGTGGTCATTTCTGTTGCAATGGTCTTAAACTGTAAAGTACCCTCGCGGCAAAGCACACACTTTCCGCAGGAAGATTGCCATGCCTGAGTCATCAACTGTACGCAAAGGTCTACCATACAGGTATCCTGTCCGTATACAGTAATTGCATAGTCCGGACCATCTGCTGAAATCTCATAATTTGCAAGGGATTCCGGCTTTACAAATGTGCCTTTCTGGCCACCGATTAAGACAGCCTTTGCACCTGTTGCATCGCAGATTTCGGAAGCCTTTGTACCGATTTCCACTTCCTTAATTTCGGTCTTATCATCCTTTGTCACAGCCACAAAACGAACATTCTTGCCGGTTGCCAAAAGATATGCTTCCTCCGGTAGGATTACATTTACGGCCTTCTCGTCATAAACTGCCACAAAATCGTCCTGAATCATCGGACGTGGAAGCTGTCCCTGCAGCACTTTTGCAACTGCATTCGGATTTCCAAGAGTAGGACTGTATTCACCAAATCGAATATCGCCCTCAAGTCCCTCTACCTTCTCTCCTTCCGGAAGAAGATAAATCACATCTGCATCCAATTCTGATGCCTTTTTCTCTACGCCTGCTTTTACATCATCCAAACGCTCTTTCATGATATGCATGGAGATGTGAGCAAAATTATCATCTTTTAAACAGCTTAATACTAATAAATTTTTCATTACTGTGCGCCTCCTTCCTCAGGAACATAATCGCTCCAGAATTTCTGAGGTGCAATCTGAAGTCTTAAATCACACTGGAGACATCTGTCAGATTCGCATCCTGCAGCGCTGCAATCAAATCCTAAATCCATAGGATCAAAGTTCTTAACGCGCTCACATGGCTCAGTGGTCTTTGGCTCATGTCTGCCAGCCTTTTCAGCATCGGTAGCCTTTCCGATACATGGATTTGCATCCTGCTCAGGTGCAAGATTCTCTTCGATATTTCCATCTCCGCCTAAATAGCGATCCATTGCGGATACAGCAATTCTTGCCTCTCCAATGGCCTGGATTACGGAACGTGTACCTGTCACACAGTCACCTGATGCATAAATGCCTTCTATATTGGTTTCGAAGGTTTCCGGATTTGCTACAATACGTCCGCGGTTTAATTCCAAACCAAATGCTTCTGTCACATCCGGATGCTGTCCAACCGCAAAGATTACGGTATCTGCCGGGAAGGTCACGGTAGAATCAGGAATTCTGGTGAATTCAGGGCCCTTAGGACCAAACTTCAATCCTTCGATTCCTGTTACAGTTAAGCCTGTTACCTTTCCGTTTTCAGCTACAATTGCATCGAAGGTTCTGGAATTTTCTACAATAATTCCATCCTCCTTTGCCCAGGTAACTTCTTCGTCAGAGGCGGTCATCTTATCAGCAGCTTCCAGACAGGTCATTACAACATGCTTTGCACCAAGACGAACTGCGGTCTCCGCACAGTCGATTGCAACATTTCCACCACCTAATACGACAACATTTTCTCCAACCGGAAGTGGATTTCCAAGGTTCTCTGCACGTAAGAAATCTGCATTCAAATAAACATCCGGCAAATCATTGTTTTCAAGTGGAAGCTTATTTCCTGCATGTGTTCCGATTGCAGCATAAACCACATCATAATCTTTCTTCAAATCAACAGCACTTTGAACTTCGCTGTTGCATTCAATCTTAACACCAATTGCCTTGATTTCTTCGATTTCCTTATCCAATACTTCTCTTGGAAGTCTGTATGAAGGAATTCCGTAACGCATCTGTCCTCCGGCCTGTGGCAACTTTTCGAATACAGTCACATCATGGCCGAGCTTTCTCATATAATAAGCAACGGTCAAACCTGCAGGGCCAGATCCGATTACAGCAACTTTCTTTCCTGTATCAGGCTTCTGGAATGCTTTTTCTTTCCATGCACCATCATCCTGCTGAGCAGCATATCTCTTTAAGTTACGGATTGATACAGGTCCGTTTAAGTAGTTTCTCTTACAATTGGTCTCGCAATTATGTACACATACATATCCAAGTACCTCAGGAAGCGGAACCTTCTCACGAACGGTTGCAGCAGCTGCTGCATAATTGCCTTCATTGATAAATCTGATATATTTTGGTACATCCACATGTGCAGGGCAAGCCTCGCGACATGGTACAAGAGCACGCTCTCTTGGAAGGTTCTCATCAAATACGCCAACCTTATCGCGAATGGAACCGGTAGGACATACTTCGACACAGGCACCACAGAAACGGCATCCGGCTTCTTCTAAGCTTGCACCATTGATAACAACGCGCATTCTGCCATCTACCTTTTCGAATTTCAAAGCGCCAACACCACGCATTTCCTCGCAGGCACGTACACAACGGCCACAAAGAATACAACGATGCATCTCATGAAGCATCAGTGGATTGGATTCATCTGCAGTTACACGAATCTGTGTATAACGCAAATCGCGTCCTGTATCTCCTACATACTGTGAAATAGAAGCAAGCTGACACTTGCCATACTTAGGACATCCTGTACATTCTGTTGGGTGAGTCTTAAACATAAAGTCACAGGAAAGCTTTCTGATTGCTTCGGCCTGCTCATCCTTTGTATGAATGACCATTCCTTCCCGAACCTTAGTCGAGCATGATGTAATCACGCCATCGACACCGTCCTGTTTTACTACACAAAGGCGACACCCGCCATTTGGATGAAGATTTTCGTGATGGCATAAGTGCGGAATGTAAATACCATTGTCAAGCGCTGCCTCAAGGACAGTCTTTGACTCATCCGCAACAATCTTATAACCATCAATGGTTAATTGAACTGTTCCCATTTGATCCCTCTCTTAATCTTAATCTAAATTCTTATATATTGACCCATTACGGGTAAGAATCTCAATCTAAATCTATTCTTATTTTAACTTGTAAAAAGAAGAAGTGCAACCTTTGGAGGTGTTAGTCGTCACTAATCTTTTCACCAAAAACACAACAGACCGGCACCTGTTGTGGTGCCGGTCAATTGTATTTTATTCTGTACACTATTTTTGCAAACTCAAAATTAGTTTTCGTCAGCGTATGCTGCAGCGCCTTCACCTGCAAAACGTCCGGAATTTAAGCAATATCCCATTGTATTTCCAGGTAATAAGAACATGTAGCTGTCGCCGTAAATGGTACATGTATCAGTACCGCAAGCATATAATCCAGGAATCTTTTCCCAGTTATCCTTTAATACTTCCATATCGTCATTGACTTTAATTCCACCAAGTGTACCATATCCTGAAGGACGGAATGCACCGGCATAGAATGGAGCCTTACGAATCGGTTTCATAAACTTGCGTGGCTTGTAGAACTGAGTATCTGCGGAATCACACATATCATTATATTCATCGATGGTATCTGATAAAGCTTCCGGATCGATTCCAAGCTTCTCAGCCAATTCCTCGATGGTGTCTGCCATGTAGACATCCTTATTTCCGCCGGCAATCTGTGCATCCAATACTTCATCAAACTCATCTAAGTTTTCCGGATGATGTACGAAGTTTACTACATCAAGTCCTCTCTTCTTATATCCCTTAAGGATAGAAGAATCAAAGATTGAATAACCAACAGAACCCTTCTGAATATTAATTGCATTTCCGGTGAATGTAGTATTCTGCATCTGCTCTTCGTTAATGAAACGACGACCGAACTGGTTTACCATTAAGTTTGGCTGCATAAATACTGCAGGCAATGGCTCAATCATATCGGTATTTGGAAGAACATAGATCATTTCCATATTCATCTCTGTGGTGGCAGCTCCGGCAGCAATTGCCATCTTAATTCCGTCACCAACATTTCCCGGGATTCGGAAGTTAAACATATCCTCGCCCCATGTATAACCCATGCGCTCCTTTAAATATTCCGGTGAATCTCCGGCACCACCGGTTGCAATAATTACAGCCTTAGCAGATACTTCGATTTCTTCGCCGTCTGCAGCCTTTGCCTTAACACCGGCAACCTTTCCATCTTCGATTACGATTTCCTGAACCTCTACTGAGTTCATATATTCAACTCCAAGTTCAGTACCTTTATCCATCATTGCCTTGTTCATAATTGCGCCACCGTTTCGGCCAATACCACCGTTTACGGCTACAATATGCCAGGTTGCTTCTGACTTAGGGAAGTATGGATATGCTCCTGCAAACTCTACGCCCATATCCTCAAGCCATTCGATTGTCTCCTTAGAGTTTTCGAAATACTTCTTTACAAGATTTGCATCGACTCTCCAATGTGTGTAGTCCATGAACATTTTGAATGCTCTTTCTACATCAATGTCGACCATCTGTGCCTGCTGCTGTCTGGTTCCAATACCAAGTGGTCCCATACCCATGTTTGCGGCACCACCGACAACATCTGCCTTATTTAAAACAATTACACTGGCTCCATCGTCAGCTGCTTGAACGGATGCAGCAAGTCCGGAAGGTCCGGCACCTACAATTACAACATCTGTCTCTAATTTTTTCATCACATTACCTCCATATACAATTTGTGATTTATATCTATGCCTCCCGTTGGAAGGAACATATTCAAATTTACTAATTAAAGGTCACCATGGACTCTTCTGCGAGAAATATTCTTCATCTCCTCCGAGTCAATGATATCCTTTAATGCATCCATATATTTGTCTGATTGATGCACAACATATGCATCTGTATCAATCGGAATATTTTTCTGTTTCATCTGGCGGATGCTCCAAACATACAGAATATCCAGAGCCGGGATTAACTCCTCAGCCTCTTTGGTCAGCTGATAATGAATCAGCGGCGGATGCGCATCTCCGTCCACAATTCTTTCGACAAGCCCATCGGCACACAATTCCTTTAATTGTTGGCTTAAAACCTTTTCCGAAAGCGGCAATACTTTCAGTGTCTGATTAAATCGAATTTGCCCATAGGTATACATTTCATGAAGAATTGTCATCTTCCATTTTCCACCCATACAATGAAGTGCATAATGATATGGGTTGACAGGCTCTTTCTTTTCCTGGTCTCTCATAAATACTCCTCTGTTTCAACTAAGGTTTGCCCAGTTTATCGTGATGTGGCGGGAGGAGAATGAATCTCTCCTCCCTCTTTGTTTTTTATTTGCCATAAAGCATACGAATCAAGTATTCGTTCAAATCTGCATTGGATTTTGCCACCTGCTCCGGTGTCCACTTTTGGAATCCTTCGCCGGTCTTAAATCCGATTTTGCCCTCATCGCGAAGTTTTGTCAGCAATGGGGAAGGCTCATGAGAATCGCACAGATCCTTCAAAATATAGTCATGAATGTTGTAAGTTAAATCAGTTCCGACCATATCTGCATTTTCCATAGGTCCAAGCTGCGGAAGGCGCAGACCAAATGCATATTTCACCGCTTCGTCTACAGTTGCAGCATCAGCAATTCCGCTTTCTACAATATAGATTGCCTCACGCCATAATGCGTGCTGCATACGGTTTGCAATAAATCCCGGAACATCTTTCTTGCAAAGTACAGGCTTCTTACCTGCTTTTCTAAGAACATCCATAACTGTTTGTGCAACTTCGTCTGAAGAAGCATCACTTTTGATGACTTCAACAAGCGGAATCAAATGTCCCGGATTCCAGAAATGTGTTCCTACGAATCTCTCGCGATGCTGTAATTTCTCTGAAATCTGAGACGGGCTCATAACAGAGGAATTTGTACAGAAAATGGTATTCTCACGGCAGCGCGCTTCGAGCTTTGCGAAGGTCTCCTGCTTGATTTTCATATCCTCAAATACAGCCTCGATTACGAGATCTGCCTTTGCAATCAAAGGTGAATCAATATCTGTGGTAAAGGTGATTCTGCTCAAACGTTCGTCGATATCGGCATCTGTCATAACACCTTTTTCCACAAGCTGTTTTGTGTTGGTGCGAATTCCGCCCGGCACATCTGTTTCATATAAATCGTACACGGTTACGTTGTATTCAGGATTAGAAGCCATTACAAATGCAATGTTCTTTCCCATCATTCCGCCGCCGCAGATTAAAATCTCTTTGATATTAAACATATTTGCCCCTTTTTTAATTATTCATCTACTTCTTCGTAGTCTGCATCGTCTTTCGTGCGTGCTCCGTCCTTTTCGTAAGTGCCCATGGTCTGGCACTGCGGACATTTTCCGTAATCGTCACCAAATTCCGGAATCATATCCAGCGCATACTTAAATTTCTTGCCGCAGTTCGGACAGATGTAGTACATGAAGCTCGGTCCCCAGGTCATTACTTCTTCAATCCTAAGATTTCACGTGCTTCATCCGGGGTTGCAACTTCGTTTCCGTATTCACGAATCAAACGTGCTGCACGCTCTACAAATTGTCTGTTGCTGTCTGCAAGAACACCCTTTGAATACATTACATTGTCTTCCATTCCGACACGAATGTGTCCGCCCAATGCGATTGCGCCGTATGTCATCTCAAGTGCACTCTTTCCAACGCCGAAACAGCTCCAGGTAGAGCCAGGGCAAAGGCTTTCCATGGTCTCTTTCATGAAGATTAAGTTCTTCATAGAACCAGGAATTCCATTTGCACATCCCATGCAGAACTGGAAATGAAGTGGTGCCTGCAATACACCCTTCTTTAAATAGTATGCAGCATTCGCAATCATACCTGGATCAAATGCTTCAATTTCAGGCTTAACGCCCCATTCCTGCATGTTCTTTCCCAATTCCTCAAGGAATTTTGGAGAATTGATAAACAATCCGGAATTTAACCAGTTCATGGAACCGCAATCATAAGATGCCATTTCCGGACGAAGTTCCTTTAAATGAATCTGACGAGTTTCATCAGTTGCATTCAAATCGCCTGAAGTTGTGAGATTTAATACAATATCACAATCAGGATGATTTGTACGAAGAAGGTTTACGGTCTCGCGGAACTTGTCTGCAGACATGGTTCCGTTTCCTTCATCGTCACGCATATGTAAATGTGCAATTGCTGCACCGGCTTGCCAGCAGTCATATACATCTTCTGCGATTTCTGCCGGAGTCATAGGTACGTTTGGATTGTTTTCTTTCTTTGGCCAGGCACCTGTACAAGCCACTGTAATAATCGTCTTTTTTGCCATTTTATATCCTTTCCTAAAGCGCAAAGCAACTGTCCCGCTAAAGCAGGGACAGTTGCATGAGCTTTTCGCTAAAACTCAAATTATTTCTTACGGTTGAAAAGTCTCTGCATGTATTCTAAGCAGCTATCTCCATTTCCTTCCGGATCACCATATCCGGTTCCGCAATATTTGTAAGTACGATCCGGAACGGTTGTATCTACATCTTCCTCGTTGACATAAGCAACAGGATGAGCCATAGAACCGTCTCCCATGTACCATCTGATTGGATAGCAATGGAAATCGAACCACTTACCATCTTTGATCTTATCAAGATCTCCACCGAGGTTTTCTACACCTACGATACCATGTCCGAGCATTTCCTTGTGGCAAGGCTCCCATGTTCCCCAGATTCCAAGATCTTCCAACTCACCGAATTTCTCTTCGTATGCGTCCATACCATGGATTCTGATATATTCGAATTTATCGAATTCTGCATATGCTTCCTCGCCAAAGAGCTGCTTGTATTCTTCAGTGATTGGAGCACCGGTTGCACCAAGAAGATTCATTCTGGTCATACCGTTGTTACCCATTGCAGTATGAAGCGGATGATCAAGTGCCTGTCCATCCATAGCAACACATTTAACGCCCTGCTTTACGAACCACTTGCCGGCATCAATACCTGTACCTGCAGCATAGTGATAATAAGCCTTTGAATCATCGAATAAGCGATGCATTCCTGTATTTAAGCAAAGGATTTTACCCTTAAGATCTCCATCCTTTAAACCATACTTCTTCATGCAAGCATCCAGGTGCTTATCTGTAATTAAGCCCCATGGCTCGATATCAATCTTGAAAACGATTGCCTGTCCTGCATAAGCATCTGCAGGCATTTCGTGTGTATAACGAGCGCGACGTCCGTCAAACTCATATTCCATAACATGACGCGGTGCATCACAGTGAGTACCGGTATGCATTGTACAGGTAATTCTCTGTGTTAAAACACCACCCTTTGCCATAGTATGTGCTCCAACGATTTCAGGCTTATCGAAGTAAGGCCAACGTGGAATTTCCGCACTAAATGGATGTGATAAATCGATTACAACTTTTGCCATTATATAATACCTCCTAGATAGTTAAACAAACTTCCGATTACATTAACAGGTTAAATATCCACCTGAGCAATCATAGTTTCCACCGGTCATGAACTTAGATGCATCTGATGAAAGGAATAATGCAAATCCAACAAAGTCATCCGGCTCGCCAAGACGTCCGATCGGCTCTCTCTTTAAGAAGTTCTTATAAACTTCTGATTCCGGATCAAACATCCACTCTGTTAATTCTGAACGGAATACGGTAGGGCAAATAGAATTTACATTGATTCCGTATTTTGCAGTAAGATCGCATGCCATAGAAGATACCATAAGATCTGCACCACCCTTTGAAGTACAATATCCTGTGTATCCGGCCATACCTCTCTTAGAACGCTGAGAAGTAACAACTACCATCTTTCCGCCCTTGCCCTGCTTTACCATCTGCTCTGCAACATATTTGCAGACAATGTATACAGACTTGCAATCAGCATCCATAATATACTGCCAATCAGCAACAGACTGCTCTAAAATATTCTGTGGCTTATTGTAGCCGTGAGCAATTGCAAGAATGTTGATCTCGCCATACTTTTCCACAACGGCATTGATTAAAGCCTTTACGTCATCTTCTTTTGCCGGATCAGCAACGAAGTATGCACAATCAATATTTTCAGCCTTGAATTCTTCTTCAAGAGCCTTTAATTTTGCATCATTACGTCCGGTCATAAAAACCTTTGCTCCGGCATAACCATATGCCTTTGCAAGTACGCAACCAAGTGCCCCTGTTGCACCGGTTACCAAAGCAACTTTGCCCTCAACAGAGAACATGTTGTTTACATAACTCTTTTCTACACTTACCATTTTGTAAAACACCTCCTAATATCTTTTGCTTATTCCGGATAATTGATAATTACAAGCATCTTTGCAGGCTTGTCGGATTCGTTCTTTAAACCTCTTCCTTCGTTTGGTGGGAATGAGATGGATTCCATTGGATGAATCACATATTTGTTTCCATCCTTATCCGTAACAGTCATCTCTCCTTCGAGAACAAAATATACCTTTTCCAATGGGTTATCTTCATAAGCCCAATCAGCTCCTCCGCCCGGCTCAAATTCAGAAATTCCAATCCAGAATTTTGAAGCTCCGGTCTCATCCTTGCCGTGATAGCGTTTGCAGGTTACCCCGAAATGTCCTGCTGGAAAATACGGTTCAAGTTCTTCGTAGGTTCTCTTGATCATAGTAATTCTTCTCCTTTTCTAAATAATAGAAGGACCGTTTATTGGTATTTTTTTCTAAACGGTCAACGTTTTTCAGTGCTTTCATTATACAAAATTTATAAGGCATTATCAAGAATACACTAAAATGTAACTACATTACTTACAGGTAATTTAGTGATTTCGTTAACAATTAGGGCAATGGTACTAAAAAAAGTCCCAAACGCAAACACATTTGAGACTTTTGTTGTTTATCTTTTTTGATTTTAACGCTTTTTGAAGCATCTGAATTTGTAAAACTTTTATTAATTTTTCTGATTTTTGTCGTTCAGCAACCATTTTTTGATTTGTTTTTCAAATATTTTGTTCCAGAGCAAGAGCCAACTGGTTCGGGCAGGAATTATTGCCCCGGCATTCAATCCCTTTGCATCTTTTGATAATTTCTTCCGCTGACATTCCCTCTGCCAATCGCGCAACACCCTGTGTGTTTCCTCTGCATCCTCCGGTGAAGACCACATTGTGCACAATGCCATCCACCAAATCAAAGTCAATCTTTTGAGAGCATACGCCCTGTGTCTTAAATGTTACATGTTTTTCCACTTCTAAGAACCCTTTCTTTTGTTATATTTCGTATTTGCTATTGCTTGTTAAAATGATTTCTTAATTCTTTGATAATTGCCCATTCAAACCCGGCTGCTACCAGAATCATTACTGCCACCAGAATCAAACTTGAGGCCGTTGGGATTTCCTTTCCTAATACATCAAATACACATGGGATGACCAGTCCGGCTGAAAAAATCAGCTTTTCCACACGTATCATCCAAAGTGTCAACTTTCTGATTTTCCCCTGACAAAGCTCAAGCGGAATTCGATTCACGCGTTCAGGATAAATACTAAGCAAGGTAAAGAATGCATAAAGCAACAGCATCACCAGACAGTTCATCACAATGACGCCTGCGCCTCTTCGGTAATAAATCCCGTAAACCACCTGCATAATCATATATCCGATTGATAAAATGATGACCACAGCCTCCAGCAAAAGTGCCGGAACATTTAAGTCCTTTCTTCGCATATCTAATCCTCCAGTTCATCCAGCCAGATTCTTCCGGCCGCATCCGAAGGCATTCTCAAATCTCCTCTTGGAGAGACTGCCACAGTACCAACCTTTGGTCCATCCGGCAGACAGGAACGCTTAAACTGCTGCGCAAAGAATCTACGATAAAAATTCTTAAGCCACTTTTGGATAAATTCTGCATCATAGGTTCCCTGAAAAGCAATCAAAGCCAAGCGATATACCTTCTTTGGCGGGAAGCCAAATCGAAGCATGTGATATAAAAAGAAGTCATGGAGTTCATACGGGCCCACCAGATCTTCTGTTTTTTGCGCAATCTTCCCGTCCTTCGGCGGAAGAAGTTCCGGCGATACCGGGGTATCCAGAACATCCATCAGAACTGCCTTTAATGCATCATCTCCGCAAGTATCCGCATAATAGCGAACCAAATGACGTACCAGTGTTTTCGGCACAGAGCTGTTGACCGCATACATGGACATATGATCTCCATTATAGGTTGCCCATCCCAATGCCAGCTCTGACAAATCGCCTGTTCCGATTACAAATCCTCCGGTCTTGTTTGCCACATCCATCAAAATCTGTGTACGCTCTCTTGCCTGTCCATTTTCATATGTTACATCAAATTCTTCTAATGATTGTCCGATATCTTTAAAATGCTGTTTCACCGAATCCACAATGGAGATTTCCTTTAAGGTTGCACCTAGACTTTTTATCAAACTAAGGGCATTCTCATAGGTTCTGTCAGTGGTTCCAAAGCCCGGCATGGTAATTGCGATAATATCTTTGTGATCTCTTCCGATTAAATCAAATGCACGCGCAGTAACCAAAAGTGCCAGTGTCGAATCAAGTCCTCCGGAGATTCCTACCACGGCAGTCTTTGCATGCGTATGTTCAAGACGTTTCTTTAAACCACTTGCCTGAATCATCAAAATCTCATCGCATCGCAGCTCTCTCTCTGCCTGATTGGAAGGGACAAACGGAGCCGGATCCACAAACCGAGTAAGCGCTGTCTCCTCCACATCCAAATGAAAAGGAATGAAATCATGTGTATCTTCTGTTCTAAAAGTCGACATTCTGCGTCTTTCTTCCTCGAGGCGATTCACGTCGATTTCGCTGTAAGTGACACTCTCACAAAAACGCTTTGATTCTGCCAAAATATGTCCGTTTTCAGCAATCATGCAATGACCTGAATAAACCACATCCTGTGTAGATTCGCCTTCCCCGGCTGATGCATATAAATATGCGCAAAGAAGTCTTGCTGATTGACCTGAAACTAATTCTCTTCGATAATTTGCCTTTCCTGTAATTTCATCGGAGGCAGACAAATTGACCATCACATTTGCACCGCCTAATGCATGAAAGATACTCGGCGGATTTGCCACCCAAAGGTCTTCGCAAATCTCCGCTGCCACACGAAGTTTTGGCATTTCCTCGCAAGCAAAAATAAAATTCGTTCCCACAGGAATGCTTTGACCGTTCAAATCCGTAAAGCCGGTTAAAGTCAGCCCTGAAGTAAAATTACGACCTTCATAAAATTCATTATAAGTCGGCATAAATACCTTCGGTACCATACCCAGAATCATTCCGCCGGACACTGCTGCTGCCATATTATAAAGTTTTCCGTTTATCTCATATGGAAGTCCCACGAAAAACAAGCCGTCATATTTGGCGCTTTCCTCGGCAATGCATAACAATTCTTCCTTTGCCTTATCCAAAAGCAGGTCCTGCGTAAATAAATCTCCACAGGTATATCCTGTGATGCAAAGTTCCGGAAATACGGCAATTTTTGCACCGGCATCTGCCACTTCCTTCATGTATGCTCGTATGGTTGCACCATTCGTCTTGGTATCTGCAACTGTAATCTTCGGTGAGATGGTTGCAACCTTTACAAATCCGTCTTTCACTTCTTTAAGATCTCCTTTAAATCCTCAACTGTAAATTGATAAGCACTATTGCAGAAATGACAATTCACTTCGATATCCTCTCCGTCTTCTATCATATCCTGCAAATCTTTTTTATTCAGTGTTGCCAATGCAGAAGAAATCTTTTCTTTAGAGCAATCACATTGGAAGCAACATGGAATGGTTTCATTGATTTGCACTCCGAAGTCCCCTAAGATTTCCTGAAGCATTTCTTCCGGTGTCATCCCTTTGTCTAACATATTGGTTACCGTATCGATTTCCTTCAGCCTTGCCTCCAGGCGATCGATTACGTCATCCGGTGTAAATGGCATCAGTTGAATGATAAAACCACCGGCTTGTCTGACACCCTCGTGGTCGCAGAGTACACCAAGCCCCACAGAAGATGGAACCTGTTCGCTGGCTGCAAAATAATAAGTCAAATCCTCAGCGATTTCACCGGTCTGCAAATTGCACTGACCCACGTAAGGCTCTTTTAATCCCATATCTCGAATCACGGATAGCACACCGTTGCCGAGTGCGACACCCACATCAAGTTTTCCTGCATATTTTAAAGGCACATCCACATTCGGATGATTCACATAACCTTTTACATGTCCATGGGAGTCGGCAGTCACTGTAAGCCCCTTCGCAGGTCCATCACATACGATTTGAAGCGTAAGCAAATCGCGATCGCCTTTCATCATCGTGCCCATCATCAGTCCGGCAGACATCAGTCTTCCCAGAGCTGCCGTCATCACAGGGCTTGTCTCATGCTTTTTTAAAGCTGTGCTCACTGTCTCCTTAGATGTGATTGCAAAAGCACGAATGCTGTCATCACAGGCTGTGGCACGCACAATATAATCACTCATAGTATTTTCCTTCCATCTGCATTTCTCGCGCCACTATGACCATGCGCTCCGAATCTTCGCGCAAGGGTTGTCCCGTATAATCATCATAGGCGCCGATAAATTCCATTCCTGCCGCTTCAAGCAATGCTTGAATTTCCGAAAGAGTATAGCATCTTTCATAATGTTCTTCCTCAAAGCGGTCGAACTTTCCTGCTTTATCTGCGATAAATAAGGTCAAATCATAGGCGTTGATTTTCGCTTCTTTATCATAATAATTGTCCCAGATAAAGGCGCAGTCCTCGCGGTTCTCCGCAAAGGTTTCCTGTGCCAAAAGCTTCTCGTATTTGTACGGAGTGTTCATATCGAAGATCAACAGGCCTCTGGCTTCCAAATAATTATTCGCAAGGTGAAAAACCTGCTTTAAATCTTCCGGTTCCGTAATATAATTCAAACTGTCGCAGGCACTGATGATTGCTTGCACCGTTCCATACAACTCAAATTCTCTGGCATCCTGGTTCAGATATAAAATATTTTGCGCATCTTGCTCCAGTGCAATCTGAAGCATTTCCTCAGAGGCATCCACGCCAATCATATCGAAACCCTTTTGACGAAGCAAGCGGGTCAGCTTTCCTGTCCCGCAGCAAAGATCCAGCAAAAGCCCTTGCTCGATGCCATATTCTTTTAGTATTTCTGCAATTCGATCTGCCCACAGCTCGTAAGGTACGTTGTCCATAAACCGATCGTAGACAGATGCAAAATCTGTATATGCATCCATTTGTTTTTTGATTTCCGTTTCTGTATATTAAATCCTCTTGCGCAAAACCGCCACAATTTTCTCCACATGGAACGGCTTTTCGTACTGCGCCTGCACCTTCAATCGATTCTTCTCCGAGAATCCAACCACAATATCATGATTTGCTTCTGCAAGATAATCCATAATACCATCAATGTCCGATTTGATATTCTTCGGGCAATGAATATAAAAATGCTTCTTAGCATAAATGTGCATCGTATATGAGATGCTGAAGTGATACCACAGGAATTTGTGCAATGTGGAATGCTTGTAAATCCACAGAATCTGATTGATTGGCACAATGGCATTTCCCACCGGGCTTGTCATGATAAAATAATGCTCCGTGATAAACATATCTTCCGTTGCAAGCTGTGGCAGTGTAGCAAGTTCCTCTTCTGCCTCCTCCAGTTGTCTCTTCGGATTGCCAAATACCACCAGGTTCTGGCAGGCCGGAGCCGTCACCGGGAAAATCATATGGAGCAAATCAATCAGCACACTAATCACTGCAAAAATCAAAGTCGCAAAATACAGCAAGAACATCATATACGTATATGTGGTATGATTTGCCGGTTCGCTGAAATAAATATCCGGCAGTGCTTCCGTGATTCCGGTGTCTGTCCAATCCAAATCCGAAGCCATATTTTCCAATAGCTTGGTATATGTTTCTCCGCCTTTTATCAATTTGCCATAAACTGACAGACTTTCAATGCTCGGATTTCCCTGCTCGCAGGTTTCCGGAGACAACAATACCACTGCCACAGAATTTCCCCAGGATACATAGTAATAATATCCTTTGGTCTTTCCGCGTTCTGTCGCAATATAGCCTGTAAAGGTCAGATTTTCAAAATCTGCTTTCACATAATGCGGTTCCTTTTCGTAAAAATAATTCAAATCTGCATCCTGCGTCAACCTGATTGGACGAAGAATATCACTCATTGAAAAAAGGCCCCAGCAAATTGCCAAAAGGATGATGTACAAAAGCGGCATCCAGATTCGTCTTTTATAATATGCTTTTATATTTTTTGTGATGTAATGTTCGTAATTTTCAACCATGGAATGAGTATAACATATTTTACATAATATCAAAATCGGGAGATTGCTCTCCCGATTACAATTACAATTGATACAAATATAATACGAAAACGCTGATTGCAATTTGAATGATTGTAAAGCGAATCGTCACCTGCGCATTCGACCATTCTTTCTTCTTGCGCACATTGTCATGAAGCGGTGTTAAAGTATTCTTTAGAATATGAATCTTAAGAAAACGAAGCAGAGAAACCTTCACCAATCCCAGTCCGCCATCCAAAATCAATACGATTGCGAATGGGATAAACAAAAACGGGCTATGACTCTTCATTGCTGCAATAGCAAGGAAAAATCCCATTGCACGACTACCTGCATCTCCCATCAAAATCAAACTTGGCGTTGCATTAAACCACAGATATCCCATAAGACAAAGTGCAAACAGGACCTCTGCAAACATAAAGGAATCCGGATTATTTGACAGCTTTGCAAACATATAAAAACTGAGTAAAGTCACAATACTCACACTTCCGGAAAGGCCGTCCACTCCATCTGAGCAGTTTGTCACATTGATGGCTGCCCAAACCAGAACTACCGTGAGGATTCCGTATACAACCGGCGGAATCGTAATTGTGGTATTTCCAAACAAAGCAAAGGTAACTGTGGAATCATTGTAATACAGATAAACCACTGCGGTTAATACTGCAACCACAAGATCCAATGCGCCTTTTAAATATTCGTTCCATGGTTTTTCTGCCGCATCATCAAAATATCCTGTAAACATTTCGACAATCACAAGCAACACATAAAACAATAATTCAAGTGAATATTTTACAAACCATAGTGTCGCAACCGCAAACACAAATATAAAGATGATTCCGGCGCCTCTCGGCTTTCCGGCACTCTTTGCGCCTTCCACTGCGAATTGTCTGCCCTGATCTCTTGGAAGTTTCTCCTTAAATACCACTGTAAATAATACAGTACCTAAAAAGGCAACCAATACTCCCAAAAGAGAAATGACATTTTCGGATAAACCGTTCACCATGTATAACATCTAAAAACCTCTTTTCTGTTATTCAAACACAATTCTTGTCTGTGCTTCTTCAAACGAACTTATTATATAGACTTTAACCTAAATTTTCAAGACACCTCTGTGACTACAGTCCGACTTGAAAAATCAAGCATTCTGTGGCAAAATAGATGCAAGGAGCAAAAATATGGAAAAGAAAAAACACTTATTTATTGCAGTTACTTTTTATGTAATTGGAACTCTGGCAGCTCTTTATATCGGTGTTTTCTTAATGTTATTAAAACCAATCTATATGTTGGTTCTCCATTTTTTACGACACGATTTAACTGCCGGATTTGTATTAAAGATGCTTTTGTATATCGCATTATCCGGTACCATTTTCGGATTTATCTGGTGTCTCGGTTACACCTTTTTCAATCACTTTATGGGAACGGAAGACCCGAACTGGGCGGAACTGAATCCCCCTGAAAGCGATGAAGATTTCCAACAAGAGGAAGTGCATCTGCAATAGCAGAACGTAATAAAAGGATGTGAATCATTCACATCCTTTTTGTTTTGATTATCTTTTTTCATCTTCAAGACCTTTGGCATTCAATGGAGAAAGCACAACCTCTCCTGCCGCTCTTGTCTTTTTCATGTCGATAATTCTTTGATTTGTGGAACCTCGAAATTTGATGCGAAGATTCATCTTGGATTGTTCGAATCTTCCATCCACCAAAATATCGATTAAATCTAAAATTTCATCGGTTGCTTCTGTATAACGTCGTCCACCCGGCAATAAATCCTCATACAAATTTCCGGTAAACATCCAGATATCTCTGTTTGGCAGTTCCTCATGAACCCGCTTCAGAAATGGCAATAAAGCAATTTGATTTGATGGTTCGAAAGGTTCTCCTCCCAAAACAGTCAAGCCTTGATAATATCCGCTCTTTAATTCATTTATAATTTCATCTTCCGTAGCCTTTGTAAATTCACTGCCGTAATGAAAATCCCAGGTTTCCGGCTGAAAACACCCCGGACAGGCGTTTGTGCAACCTGATACGAACAGGCTTACACGAACGCCTTCTCCGTTGGCAATATCTGCTTTTTTAATGGTTCCGTAATACATAATTGTAAACTCGTCCTATTTTATAAGTGAAGTACTCTCTCCCGAATCTCCTGAGTACGTCCCTGATTCCAGAACTGTGTTCCGATATAGCCGCAAGTTCTTCTTGCAACGCTCATCTTGTCCTGGTTGCGGTTACCGCAGTTCGGGCATTCCCAAACCAGCTTTCCGCTGCCTTCCTCTTCTACGATCTTGATTTCTCCATCGTAGCCACATTCCATACAAAAATCACTCTTTGTATTCAACTTAGCATACATGATGTTGTCGTAGATATACTGCATCACAGAAAGTACCGCCGGAATATTATCCTGCATATTTGGCACTTCCACATAGCTGATTGCACCACCCGGAGATAATTTCTGGAATTGTGCTTCGAACTTTAATTTATCAAATGCATTGATATTCTCAGTTACATGAACATGATAGCTGTTTGTAATATAATTCTTATCTGTGACACCCTCGATGATTCCAAAACGCTTCTGTAAGCATTTTGCAAACTTATAAGTAGTGGACTCAAGAGGAGTTCCATATAAACTAAAGTCAATATTGGACTCAGCCTTCCACTTTGCACAGGCATCATTTAATTTCTGCATTACCTCCAAAGCAAATGGAGTTCCGATTTCAGGATCCGTATGAGAAACACCTTTCATATAGCGAACAGTTTCGCACAATCCTGCATATCCGAGAGAAATTGTTGAATAACCGTCAAATAACAAGCGGTCAATTTTCTCGCCCTTCTTTAATCTTGCAAGCGCACCATTCTGCCAAAGAATCGGAGCAACATCCGAAGGTGTGCCAAGCAATCTCTTATGTCTGCAAAGCAATGCCTTATGGCAAAGTTCCAAGCGCTCATCGAGAATCTCCCAGAAGCGCTTTTCATTTCCTTCTGAAGAGCAAGCAACATCAACTAAGTTGATGGTGACAACACCCTGATTGAAACGGCCGTAATATTTTCTCTTTCCTTCTACATAATTCTTTGCATTTGCAATATTACCTACTGCAGGAGAGCAGCGGTCTACGGTTAAGAAAGAACGACATCCCATACAGGTATATACATCTCCGTCTTTCAATTCACGCATCACCTTTTCGGAAATATAATCCGGAACAAGTCTCTTTGCGGAGCACTGTGCTGCAAGCTTTGTCAATTCCCAATATTCTGAGCCTTCGGTAATATTATTCTCCTGAAGTACATAAATCAATTTCGGGAATGCAGGAGTGATATAAACGCCCTTTTCATTCTTTACACCTTTGATTCTCTGACGCAGCATCTCTTCGATAATTGCTGCAAGATCTTCTCTGGTCTGACCTTCCGGCACCTCGTTCAAATACATAAATACTGTGATGAACGGAGCCTGTCCGTTGGTGGTCATTAATGTGATAACCTGATACTGAATCATCTGAACGCCGCGATTGATTTCTTCTTTTACGCGAAGTTCTGCAATCTGATTAATCTGCGCCTCGTCAACGGTAACATTGGCAGCCTTGTATTCCTCTGCAACCTGCTTACGGAACTTTTCACGGCTGATTTGTACAAATGGTGCAAGATGTGCCAATGAAATACTCTGTCCACCATACTGATTAGAAGCAATCTGTGCGATTGCCTGTGTTGCGATATTGCATGCAGTAGAAAAGCTGCGCGGCTTGTCAATCATGGTCTCGGAAATAACGGTTCCGTTTTGAAGCATATCATCTAAATTTACAAGACAGCAATTGTGCATATGCTGCGCAAAATAATCCGCATCATGGAAATGAATCAAGCCCTTCTCATGTGCATCCACAATCTCCTCCGGAAGAAGGAATCTCTTTGTGATATCCTTTGAAACTTCTCCTGCCATATAGTCACGCTGTACGGAGCTAACGGTTGGATTCTTGTTTGAATTCTCCTGCTTTACTTCTTCTTTATTGCATTCAATCAAACTCAAAATCTGCTCATCCGTAGAATTTGATTTACGAACAAGCGCTCTCTTATAACGATAAGTGATATAATTTCTGGCTACGGTAAATGCGCGTTGATTCATAAGCTGGTTCTCTACCATATCCTGAATTTCTTCTACAGAAGGAGAGCGTTTCATATTCTGACATGCGGTCTCAACATTCGCTGCAATCTCTTCGATCTGTTCTGATGTAAGTTTTTCGTAATCGATTACGGATTCGTTTGCTTTTTCAATGGCGCTTATAATTTTTGTGACATCAAAATTTACTTCGCTTCCGCTTCGCTTGATGATTTTCATATACACCCTCCTATCCGGCGCTTTCTTACCGGAAATTTTCTTAATTTAGAGCGCACTGGCCCTCACGTATCTTTTATTATACTATATATTGTGGTTCTGTCAAGTTACAAAAACTAGATTTTGTGTCCAATTTTTTTGTCCATTCCATGCAAAAACAAAGCGCGCAGAACCTAGATTCCACGCGCTTTTACACCTGTTTTATATTTTTCGCGACTACTTTTTAAAGCCTTTTTTATTCTCTTTTTCGTCGCTCAACATACCGGTGATTTCATCTAAATTTTCTACAGATTTGAGCAAAAGTCGTCTATATGTTGTGACTTCTTCTTCCGTCATTCCCTTAATTAGAGTTCTTTCTAATTCTTCCATATTAGAGATGGCACGTTCATGAAACTGCCGTCCTCGCTCCGTTAAAGCAATCTTTTTCTTTCGGCCGTCCTCCGGCATTGGCGTTCTGGTAATCACGCCCTGCTTCTCCATTCCCTTTAGCGTATTTGAAGCAGTCGCTCCGGAAATCTGGAATGCATTCTCAATATCTTTTTGAAATACATCAGTCTCTTTGTGATCATACAGATAATGCATGACCGCACATTGGGCCATAGTCAACTTCACACCAAAGGAATCCAGATTATGATTTGTAAAATAACGGTCGATTCCGTTGTGAATCAATCTAAAAATATGCCCGAAATGTTTATGTAGCTTTGGATCTCCCATAATTGTCCTCCTACGCTGTCTTACCTGTATAGAGCTGATAGTACTTGCCCTTTTCGGCGATTAATTCATCATGATTACCCTTTTCAATGATTCTGCCTTGCTCTAATACCACAATGCAATCCGAATTCTTAACGGTGGAAAGTCGATGCGCAATCACAAAGGTCGTTCTTCCTGCCATCAACTTATCCATTCCATCCTGTACGATTCGCTCTGTTCTGGTATCAATCGATGAAGTTGCCTCATCCAAAATCAGGCATGGCGGATCTGCAATTGCTGCTCTTGCGATTGCCAACAACTGTCTTTGACCTTGAGATAGATTTGCACCATCTCCGGTTAATACCGTATCATATCCATCCGGCAATTGTCGAATAAATCTGTCTGCATTAGCCAATTTTGCTGCTGCAAATACTTCCTCATCGGTTGCTTCAAGCTTTCCGTAACGAATGTTTTCCATTACGGTACCTGTAAATAAATGTGTATCCTGAAGTACGATTCCCAGCGATTTTCTAAGATCTGCCTTCTTTATTTTATTTACGTTGATGCCGTCGTAACGAATCTTGCCATCCTGAATATCATAAAAACGATTGATCAAATTTGTAATCGTCGTCTTTCCGGCTCCTGTTGAACCAACAAAAGCGATCTTTTGACCCGGCTTTGCAAATAGCTTGATATTATGAAGCACCATCTTCTCATCCGTATAACCGAAGTCCACATCATCAAAGACAACACTGCCTTCCAATCTCACATAATCAACAGAGCCATCTGCCTGATGTGTATGTTTCCATGCCCACATTCCGGTGCGTTCATCACATTCGACAATGGAACCATTCTCTTCCTTGCAACGCACAAGTGTGACATATCCGTCATCGGTCTCCGGCTTTTCGTCAAGCAATGCGAAAATACGCTCCGCTCCGGCAAGTGCCATTACAATATTGGTAACCTGCTGAGAAAGCTGTGAAATTGGCATATTAAAGCTCTTGTTAAAGTTTAAGAAAGCTGCCAGGGATCCAATCTCGAATCCGGTTGTTCCGCTAAGAGCAATCGCACCTCCGATTGCTGCACAGAGCACATAACTGACATTTCCCAGCTGTGCATTGATTGGTCCTAAAATAGAACCATAAATGTTTGCTTTTTTCGCGCTTTCAAATAATTGATCATTTAATGTCTCGAAATCCTTGATTGCCTCTTCTTCATGCGTAAATACCTTTACCACTTTCTGGCCGGCCATCATCTCTTCGATATAGCCGTTTACCGTAGCAAGGTCACGCTGCTGTGCCAGGAAATATTTTGAACTCAAACCGCCCAATTTCTTTGTCACAAACAGAGTGATTGCAATCATTGCCAGTGTAACTGCCGTAAGCGGAATTGACAGATAAACCATCATACAAAATACCATTACAATGGTAATCAGCGAGTTAATCAACTGCGGCACACTCTGGCTAATCAACATACGAAGTGTATCCACATCGTTTGTATAGGTTGACATGATATCTCCATGCGCATGAGTATCAAAATATTTAATCGGAAGTCCTTGCATATGGTTAAACATATCATTTCGCAGCTGTCTCATGGTACCCTGTGAAATCACAAGTACAAGCCTTGCCTGCACATAAGATGCAACAATACCGATTGCATAGAAAATTGCCACACGTACTAGTGCATGAAACAGATTTGAGAAATCCGGATTCGCCTGATTGATTAGCGGTGTGATATAATCATCAATCAAATTTCTCATAAAAAGTGTTCCCTGTACACTGGAAAATACCGTTGCCACAATACAGATCAACACAAGAATACATTGAATCAGATACTTTTTTGTAATATATTTCATCAACCGTGAAATCAATTTTCCCGGATGTTCAATCTTTGGTCTCGGACCACGCATTCCACGTGGTGGCGGAGTCTGCTTTGCCTTTTCTTCTGCCATTAGTTCGCACCTCCTTCATCAAAATCTCCGGAACCGCCGGTCTGTGATTCATAAACCTCGCGGTAAATATCATTATTCTGTAATAATTCCTCATGGGTTCCGACACCGTCAACCCGACCGTCTTCCATCACGATAATGCGGTCTGCGTTCTGCACAGATGAGACACGTTGCGCAATGATGATTTTGGTTGTATTTGGAATTTCTTCTGCAAATGCTTTTCTGATTTTTGCATCCGTAGCGGTATCAACCGCACTGGTGGAATCATCTAAAATCAGGATTTTCGGTTTCTTAAGGAGTGCTCTTGCAATGCAAAGTCTCTGTTTCTGACCTCCTGAAACATTTGCGCCGCCCTGCTCTATATGCGTATTGTAGCCATCCGGCATACGCCCTATAAACTCATCGGCGCAGGCAAGCTTGCAGGCATTTTGACATTCTTCATCAGTCGCATCTATATCTCCCCAACGCAGATTGTCGTAGATTGAGCCGGAGAACAAGACATTCTTTTGCAATACCACAGATACTTCGTTGCGCAAAGTATCCATATCATAGGAACGTACATCCTTGCCGCCTACCAAAACAGCACCTTCCGAAACATCATACAAACGGCTGATCAAAGAAACCAATGATGATTTGGATGAACCGGTTCCACCGATAATACCGATTGTCTCACCTGATTTAATCGAAAGATTGATATGATCGAGTACCGGTTTGTCGGAAGTCTCGTTGTATCGGAATGTGACATCATTAAACTCGATGCTTCCATCCGGCACTTGATAATCAGGATTCTCAGAATTTTTCAAAGAGCTTTCTTCTGTTAATACCTGAGAAATACGACGAATGGATGCTGCTGACATTGCAAGCATTACAAATACAAATGAAAGCATCATCAAATTCATCAAAATATTCATACAATAAGTCAATAAGGACATCAATTTACCGGTTGTCAATGCGCCGGAAACTACCATCTGTGCGCCCACCCAGCTGATTAAAATGATACAGCTGTATACAGCCATATTCATTGCAGGTCCGTTAAAAGCCAAAATCTTTTCCGCCTTACAGAACAAATCATAGATGACCTGGCTGGCCTTGCCGAAACGTTTCTTTTCGTAATCTTCTCTCACATATGCTTTTACAACACGAATCGCAGAAACATTCTCCTGTACCGATTCATTTAATTCATCATAGCGATTGAATACCTGAATAAAATACTTGTGAGCAGAAAGTGTAATTGCTGCAAGAATCACACCTAAGATTAAAACCGTAACCAGATAAATCATCGCAATGCGAGGGCTGATGAAAAATGACATCGCCATTGCGGAAATCACAGAAATCGGTGCACGGAATGCCATACGAAGCATCATCATATATGCATTTTGCACATTGGTTACATCCGTCGTCAAACGTGTTACCAGACCGGAAGTGGAAAAGCGGTCTATATTGGCAAAGGAGAATTTTTGAATTCTCTTAAACATTGCATCTCTCAGATTTCTGGCCAAACCTGTGCTGGCAATCGATCCGCATCTTCCGCCCATAAATCCGCAGAAAACAGAAAAGCATGCTGCCAAAATCATTAATCCGCCCATCAAAAAGATGTGGTTTAAATTTCCTGCTTTAACTCCGTCGTCCACAATCGATCCCATCATAAAAGGTATGATGGTCTCCATCACAACCTCTAGGATCATAAAAATCGGAGTCGCGACAGAAACAAGCTTATACTGCTTGAGTTCTCGCAAAATCGTCTTCATGAAATTACCTCTCTTTTATTTTTTCTTCTCTTACTAATTAGCACACTAACCATTTTAATAGCATGCTAACTTTTTGTCAAGAATGATTCTTTCATTCCATTCAGACAATTTGATTTTTTGTAAAATCGTAGTATAGTAAGGAAAGACTTTTTTATATGCGAGGATGATACTTATGCGACAAAAGAAATATGAAATCGATATGACCTCCGGTCCGATTCTCAATAAATTATTGCTCTTTGCTATACCGCTTATGGCATCAAGCTTGCTTCAACTGCTATTCAATGCTGCGGATACCATTGTAGTCGGTAAGTTTGCCGGTGATACTGCTCTTGGTGCAGTTGGTTCTACATCTGCGCTTATCAATCTGATGGTAAATCTGTTTTTAGGATTATCCGTCGGAACCAATGTGTTGGTAGCACGCTTTTTTGCAGCCAAACAGGAAAAGGATTTATCAGAAACCATCCACACCTCTATCCTGCTAAGTTTCGTCAGCGGAATCTTTTTGCTGGTAATTGGTGTTCTTTTTTCAAAATACTTTCTGATTTGGATGGGTTCTCCGGATGGCGTCCGTGAACTTTCCACCCTATATCTGCAAATCTACTTTCTCGGAACACCTGCAATGCTATTGTACAATTTCGGTGCTGCAATTTTACGAGCCACAGGAGATACACAACGTCCACTGTACTATTTAATCATTGCCGGAATTATCAATGTGATATTGAATTTGTTCTTTGTGATTGTATTTCATATGAGTGTTGCAGGAGTAGGCATCGCCACTGTCATTTCGCAATGTGTTTCCGCATTTTTGGTTCTACGATGCCTGATTCAAAGCACAGGTTCCATCCATTTTGAAATCAGCAAGCTTCATATTCACAGAGATAAATTCTTTCGAATTTTACAAATCGGACTTCCTGCAAGCTTTCAGGGGCTTTTGTTCTCTTTGTCTAATGTCATCATTCAGGCATCGGTCAACTCCTTTGGTGAAATCACGGTTGCCGGGAATTCTGCTGCGGCCTCCATTGAAGGTTTTGTCTATGTATCCATGAATGCATTTCATCAGGCAGCCATTACTTTTACCAGCCAGAATATGGGAGCCGGAAAAAAGGAGCGGGTTGTTCCGATTCTTCTGCGCGCGCAGATGTGCGTAATTGTGACCGGATTGATTCTCGGTAATCTTGCCGTCTTTTTCGGTGATCCGCTGCTTCATCTGTATACGAATAATCCAAAGGCAATTTCCGCCGGACTCGTCCGTTTGCTTTACATCTGCGCCCCATATTTCCTATGCGGTATGATGGATGTTATGGTGGGTTCTTTGCGTGGACTCGGATATTCCGTAATGCCTATGATTGTCTCATTAATCGGTGCTTGCGGACTTCGACTCATATGGATATTTACATTCTTTCAAACCGAAAGATTTCATTATATTGAGTCACTTTATGCGACTTATCCGGTTTCATGGAGTGTTACCTGCTTCGCTCATATCATATGTTTCATCATTGTATGGCACAAAATCAAAAATAAAAATACTTAATTTGTAACTGAAGGGAAAAATATGATTGATTATCAAAAATGATGACATCAAAGGCTCCATCAAACTTACCGGATGCGACTGCAAAATCACAGAAATAACAGTCAATCATTCAAAACTGCAACTCTGACCTTGTATTTCTTAATCAATCGCGCTATAATGTCCGAGTTATGCTTAAAATGTTTCAACAATACAAAGGATTAAGAAAAGAAAATTACATTTTATTCGTCGGCCGTATTGTTACAAATTTAGGTTCTATGGTTTGGCCTGTCCTCACCTTAATCTTGAACCAAAAATTAGGAATGAATGCCACAACGGTTGCAATCGTAATGATTGTTGCCGGTGTAATTCAAATGCCACTTGGTCTGCTTGGTGGAAGACTCGCAGACACACACAACAAGAAGAATATCATCGTATTGTTTGATGCGATTTCCATTATCTTCTATATTATTTGTGCATTGATTCCGCTTTCCTATATCACAATCGGCCTAATGCTCATAGCGGCCACTTGCCAGAGCATGGAGAATCCTGCTTACACGGCCCTTATCGCAGATCTGACACTGACGAAAGACCGTGAGCGGGCATATTCCCTCTCCTACTTAGGCTCTAACATCGGTTTGGTCGCATCCCCTACCATTGCGGGAATTTTATTTAACCATCACCTATGGCTTGCCTTTTTGATCAGTGGAATCGCCATCGCAATTTCGACGGTTTTAATCTTCTTCTTTATTCAAGACATCACACCGATGAAGGAAGAAGATTCCTCGGCTTCTGCTTATCAAAACATAAGAGATGACGCCTCTATGATTTCTATCTTAAAAGAAAATAAAGTCGTCCTTCTCTATGTGGTCATCATGGCTCTCTACTGGGGTGCTTACGGACAATATGGTTACCTGATGCCTCTGGATATGGCTCGTGTACACGGTGAAAGTGGTGCTGTGATCTACGGAAGTGTCTCCAGTTTAAATTGCATCATCGTCGTAATCTTCACGCCGATTCTGACCCACTTATTTATGAAATTATGCGCCACCAAAAAGAATCTGGTAGGTGTTGTAACTTTGCTTGTCGGATATGTGATCTTTCTGGTGGGATTGGGCTTTATCCCAAGTTACTACATTGCCATTACGCTCTTCACCTTCGGCGAGATTTTAACCACCATTGTCAGCGGACCTTATCTTACGGAACGCACGCCGGCCAGTCACCGTGGCCGCATTAACGGTGTAATGACAGTGATTCAAACCATCATTGGAAATGCCACAATGCTGGCAGTCGGAGTGTTCTATGACCATAGTGGCTCTGTTGCGGCCTGGATTTTTGTCTTTGTTCTTTTGGGAATCTCTCTGATTGGAAGCATTGCTTTGATTGGATTAGACCGCAGAAGATACAAAAAATTATACGAATAGATTCTAAACACAAAACGCCTTGAGTATAACCTCAAGGCGTTTTCTTATTCATAGACTTTCGAATCAGACTTTACCAAACGATCTCCCTCATATTGCAATCGCATTGTAAAAAAAGGAGCATCTTCTGCCAATAATTTCAAGAAGGGCCGATCCCCTTCCCACAAATTCAAGTCCTCTATCTTCTCTTTCAAAATCCAGCGAAGTTCTCCTTCTTCGCAATCCGGAACCGGCATATTTTCAAAATGCGCATACTCAGTCGCATCATGCTTTGGATCCTCGAATCCGGTGGCAGTAAACAGATGCATATATTCCGTTCCCCATTCATCTGAAACAAAGGTCAGTACTCCGCGAAATTGATAGTCGGTCAAAATAAGTCCAGTCTCTTCTTTTACTTCGCGACATACACATTCCTCCGGGCTTTCACCCTCCTCGAATTTGCCGCCAACGCCAATCCATTTTCCGGCATTTTCATCCACCTTTTTCTTATTGCGCAGCATCATCAGATAGGCGCCGTTTTTTTCGATATAACAAAGTGTGGTATTTCTCATAGACTTATTTTCCTTTATATTCCTTCGGTATTCCAAATTGAGATAATTTGCTGTTTTGATAATTTCCGGATTCGCTGACATCCTCGCCAAACCAGCTTGGTGCCACAAAGGCATTCGCCTGCTCAATGGAGTCAAACTCCACTTCCACGAATTTCAGTCCCTCTAAGACACCATGAAAAATATCAAGTTCCGCAAGCTTGCCTCCATGAATCAAATGACCGTCATTGTCTCGCTTCGCAATTGTCTCCCCTTCTTCTAAAGGAATCAGATATCTGGTCTTTTCGATTACAATCCCATCCGCCTTTTGAATCAGATGCGCAAAAGCTTCCTCGTTCAGCGGAAGATTATATTCTTCCCTTGCAATCAGACCCTTGCTTTTATAAGTCATCACATAGCGGTCATTTTCTCTTCTCACACGAACCACAGGCTCCGTATTCAAATATCCCTGCACCATCTCGATGGATTCGTATTGTTCCGGATTCTCCGGAAGCGTCTTTAATAAGTATTTACGTTCAATTTCCATATGCAATCTACTCTTTTGCTTTCTCCGTTAAATCATCTGATTACTATTTTTGCAAGATATAGATTCCGGCCCCCATAAACAACAGACCGAACAGATTTTGGATGCCGAAGGCTTCCTTCAGCATCAGGCAACTCATCAAAGTCCCAAACACCGGAATCAGCGCATTAAACATCGCAATTTCCGTAATCGGATTATAGGTAATCAGCTGATTATATACAATAAATCCAACCATCGAAATTGCAATCAAACCAATCAAAAGCAAAACGCCCGCTCCCGTTACACGATTCAATCGTCCGCCACATACCAAACCTGCTGCAATCAACATCAAACCGCCTAAGGCCAGACTATAGGCTGTCGCCGTAATCGGCATAACCTTCTTTGTTACCACTCTCGTCAGGATTCCTCCAAAGGCAGAACAGACACAATTCAAAAGAATCATGCCCTCACCATTCCATGCAAATCCGCCCAATTGTGTTCCGAAGTTTACCACAATGATGCCAATGATTCCCAGCACAATTCCGATGCCTTTGTTTCGCGTCATTTTTTCCCGAAAAATCACAAACGCTAGCAGCATCAATAAAAACGGGCTGAAAGAATTGATGATGGAGGCCTTTCCTCCCTCACAATTAGACAGCCCCGTATAAAAGCAAAAATAATGCAGTGCAGTATTTACCAATCCCAGCAGAAACAACCAACCAAGATTTCCCGGTTGCTTTTCCAGAATCGGCTGGCCCTTTCCTTTTGCAATGATAAAAGTCAAAAGACCTGCTATCGTAAAACGAACTCCTGCAAAGAGCATCTTTCCGCCGGCATCATGACTGGCGATGCCCCACTCGATCATGCCCAGCTTAATGAAAGGATAGGCACAACCCCATGCAAACATCGCCAGCAATGCAAATAGCACCACAAATTGTTTCTTTGTAAAAATAGAATTTTCGTTTGTGCTCATACTGCTTTAAAACTGAGTAACCTCATCTACAGTCTTACGTGCACGAAGAACCGGAGTTCCCTCTGCATACCCAAGAGCAATGATTGCTGCAACCTGCTCTGTCTTTGGAATATTAAATGCCTTGCGAAGCTCCACTGCATCGCGAAGTCCCATAATCAAAGTATCCAATCCATGGTTCTTTGCTGATAATACAAAATAAGCATTGGACAGTCCTAAATCATAGGCTCCCCACTTATTTCCCAACTCATTATCCGGATTTCCTGCTGTAAATCCTGCGGTATCCTTGACATAAGTTGTAATCACATAGGATGCATTTGCGCTACTCTTCTGGTTAAATTCCGGCATGCATGCGCGAACCTTCTCGATGCGTTCCGGGGTATTTGCAACATAAAATCTTGCAGTCTGATAATTCTTCCAAGATGGAGCCATTAAAGCTTCTTCGATAATTTCCTTAATGGTATCATCTGAGATTTCCTTTCCTGCCTGATAAGAACGAACACTTCTTCTTTCTTTTATTAAATCCTTAAATTCCATTTGGCCATTCTCCTTTCGCGGGTGATTTCATACGCCCATGCACTTATTCTAGCACATTACAAAGCCGGAAACTACATTAGTTTTATAGGAGTTCTAAAAAAGCATGTTGCTTGCAACATGCTCGCGCCGAGCGCGGTTGCTGAAGGCAACATATTCCTATCGCGCGAGTGCGCATCCTGCACGGAGTGCTTTCATATAATAGGAAATTCGAAAGAATTCCCTATTATATGAAAAGCTGCAGCGATTCTAAATCAATCGCTGCAGCTGAAATCGTTCAATCAATGAGAATGAATTAATCATTCTGTGATTCTTTGATTTTGATATAGATATCCAATGATTCCGGATTGGATAATGCCGAACGGTTTGTAACATCCTTTCCATTAAAGATATTGGTCACCGCACTCTCAACCTTCTTTCCGTTCATGGTCTTAGGAATATCCTTTACTTCGTACATCAATGCCGGTACGTGACGCGGAGAAGCATTCACACGAAGCGTGGTCTTGATCTTCTTTATCAATTCATCGGTCCACTCATAGCCATCATTTAGTTTCACAAATAAAATCACGCGCTGATCACCATTGTGATCCTGTCCGATTGCCAGAGAATCCTCTACTTCCGGAAGAAGCTCAACCTGGTTGTAGATTTCTGCTGTACCGATACGGACACCTGAAGGCTTAAGTACAGAATCAGAACGACCGCAGAAGGAAACACCTCCGGTCTTCTCGTGGAAGATTACGAAATCACCATGTCTCCAAATTCCAGGGAATACATCAAAGTATGCATTGAAATAACGCTCACCCTTTTCGTCGTTCCAGAAATAAAGCGGCATACATGGAACAGGGAATTCACATACCAATTCACCTTCCACATCTCTGATTGGCTTTGCATTATCATCATAGCAATTAATCTTCATGCCAAGTCCTGCACTCTGCAGTTCTGATCCATAAACAGGCTTTAGAAGGTTTGCAATTGCAAAGCAGCCATTGATATCGGTTCCACCTGCGATGGAATTAAAGAATAAATCCTTCTTAATATCACTGTAAACATAATCCCAACCGGCATCGGAAAGAGCCGATCCTGTCTGTGAAATCTCCTTTAATGCAGAAAGGTCTACTTCCTTCATCGGAGAATATCCCTGATTCAGAAGCATATGGATATAAGAAGCGGAAAGGCCGAACACTGTCACCTTTTCCTTCTCCAAAATTCTCCAGATTGCTCCATTGTCCGGATAAGATGGATTTCCATCATACAATACCAAAGTACATCCTGTTCCAACTGAAGCTGCCTGCCAGTTCCACATCATCCAACTGCAGGTGGTAATATAAAGAAGCTTGTCATCCTTCGTCAAATCAGACTGAATACCCAACTCCTTTAACTGATTTAACAGAAGTCCCATAGCAGACTGCACCATACATTTCGGCTTACCTGTGGTTCCTGAAGAGAACATGATTACAAGAGGCTGAGAGAACGGATATCTCTCATAGGTAAATCCACTTGGATCCACACCTGCAATAAAATCTTCGTATTTGATGGTATCGCGTACGCTTGGCAAGATGCCATCCCCTGCGAATTTTACTACTACTACCTTTTCGATGGTATCAATGGCATCTACAATTTCTTTGATATTGTTTTCGCAGTTAAATGCCTTACCCTTATAATAATAACCATCAACAGTAATCAACACCTTCGGTCCAATCTGACCGATACGATCAATTGCAACCTGTGAACCAACATCAGTTGCACATGAGCACCAGATTGCTCCAATGGAAGCTGTTGCAAGCATACCGATTACAGTCTCAGGAAGATTTGGCATATATGCAGCTACAATATCTCCCTTCTGTACGCCTGCCTTCTTTAAAGAAAGAGCAAGTGACAATACCTGATGTTTTACCTCATCCCGGCTTAATCTTCTCTCTACAACATTTTCACCATAGAAAACGATTCCATCATCAGAGCCTTCCATATAACGAAGCATGTTCTCTGTATAATTCAACTTTGCACCCGGAAACCAGTTCATCTTTCTGAATTCCGGCTGTTCCTTTCCCGAAAAACCATCTGCCTTATCTCCAATGATATCAAAGAAGTCCCAAACGGTTTCCCAGAATTTGATAGGCTCGTTCACTGACCAATCATAGAGTTCCGGATATTCTGCAAAAGAATTTCCTGTCTCCTTGTTTACAAATTGTAGGTATTTCCAAATAACAGAATTCTCTCTCTGCTCTTTGGATGGTGTCCATAATAATTTACCCATTACCCTAATACTCCTTTCATAGCGCGTTACCTAATCTCCTAATTATACGCAACTTGATTTGATATTTATATTATAGCTTGATTGCTCTAATATCGAAACATAAAACCCTATAAAAACAATGCAACAATCGGAATTGTAATAATTGAAAGCACTGTAGATATCACAATTCCTCTGCTGACTACAATCTCATTTTCTCCATAATTCTTATTTAATGCCAAAATCACAGCCCCAACCGGCATGGCAAGTTCTAATACAAATACATTTTTGATCATCTCGTCCACAGAGAATTGGCGGATAATCAAAGCACCAATAATCGGAATCAGAAGAAGTTTGATTGCCGAATAAATGTAAACCCTTGCACCAGACAAATACTCTTTCAACGGGAATTTTGCAATGGAAATACCTGTCACAAACATAGAAAGCGGAATGGTCGCATTGCCCATATAATCACAAATTGTCGTAAACGGATCCGATACCTGAATTTTGGAAACATATAAAAGCAAGGCCAGGATTGCACCAACAAGCCCCGGATTCCACATCACTTTCCAGTCAAACTTTGCCTTTCCCTTTTTTGTCTTAACACATAAGAAAATTCCATAACTGTATGCCAGCACATTGTAGACCAGCACATAGAAAATAATATAAATCGTCGCTGAATCCCCATATAGCGCCGACAATACCGGAATCGCCATAAATCCAACATTTGAAAATAACGTCATCAAATTATATTGATACTTTTCTGTTCCCTTAACCAAGAGAACCATCGGGATGATGAATCCCAGTACAATTAAAATCACAAAATAAATTGCAACCAAAATTAGATTCTGACCAATTTGTTTTGAAGAAATGGTCCGATCCGCTATGATAACGGATTGAAAGAGCAAAATTGGATTAAATACATTTGCAACAATGGTTGAAAGACCGGAATAACCTTCTTCTCCCACCCACTTTCTTCGATAAGCCACATAACCACATGCCATCATAAAAAGCAATGCAAGCATGCGCTTTAGCAGTATTAAAAATGTTACCATACTACAAAAAACTCCTATTCCTATGAGATCTTTTCAAAAAAATCTCATACATAATAATCATACTATAACATCTAATCGAAAGACAAGAAACCTTTTGGTAAGTACCAAAAAATGCACCTCTACAGAGGTGCATTTCGTAACCATATTTTTGCATTTTGCATTTAACGATTGGATTTTCTCCAAATCTTTAATTTCTCGGCTTCTTTAATCAACTCATCTCTAAAATCTGGATGAGCGATGGAAATCAACTTTTCTGCTCTCTCCCATGCAGATAGTCCCTTTAAACAAATCATTCCGTACTCTGTAACAATATATTGTCCGTTTGCACGTGTATCTGTTACGATTGAGCCTTCTGCCAATGTCGGGCGAATACGGCTATTTACTGTGCCATCCTTTGATGTAAATGTAGATGACAAACAAATAAAGCTCTTACCGCCGTTGGACAGATATGCCCCCAAAACAAAGTCAAGCTGTCCGCCCGCACCTGAAATATGCTTAGTTCCTGCCGACTCAGCATTAATCTGACCAAAGAGGTCAATATCAACTGCATTATTGATTGAAATAAAGTTATCAAGTGCTGCAATCTGACGAATGTCATTAGTATAACTTACCGGCGCACTCATCAATTCCGGATTTTCATCCATGTAGTCATACATTTTTTGAGTTCCTGCACCAAAACCGTATACCTGACGGAATCGATCAATATTTTTCTTAGAGCCGTTGATTTTTCCAGCCTTTGCAATATCTACAAACGCATCCACATACATTTCCGTGTGAACGCCAAGGTCCTTCAAATCAGACTCTGCGATCATGCTTCCAACAGCATTTGGCATTCCGCCAATTCCAAGCTGGAGACATGCTCCGTTTGGAATTTGATCAACGATAAGTTCAGCAACCTTTTGATCAATTTCGGTTGCCGGGCCACCGCCGCCTAAAATACCCATTGGAGAATGATTTCCTTCGACTACATAGGTTACATCTGAAATATGAACACCTGTCTCGGTTCCACCAAGACAACGTGGCATATTCTCGTTTACTTCTACAATGATATGTTTAGCAGTCTCACATACTGCCCCTAAATGAGATGCGTTTGGTCCAAAATTAAAGAAGCCATGCTTATCCATCGGTGCAACCTGAAGCATTGCAACTGCATCACGATCCTCTTCAGGAAGATCTCTGTAATATCTTGGCAATTCAGAATAGCGAATTGGAGCATAGTAAGAGCAGCCCTTAGCAATTAACTTTCTCTCATATCCTCCCATATGCCATGAGTTCCAACAAAAATGTTCTGCCGCATCTTCACGTTCAAACACTTTTAAAGGTTTTAATAAGATTCCACCGCGCAGTTTCACATCCTTTAATTCATCAGTTCGCTTTGCAAGTGCCTCATCCAAAACTTCCGGTGTACCTGTACACCAACCATAATCCACCCAGTCTCCTGACTGAACCAATTTTACCGCTTCATCTGCCGAAACAAGTTTCTGCTTATATTCTTCCTGAAATCCCATTGTGCTCCTCCGTCGCATTTTTGTTTGTTAATTTTTTATCATTTTATAAATTATAGCACTCTTCCTCCCACAATTCAATAACCTAGTAGCCTAGAATGTCCCATGGGGGGACGGGGTTTGTGGGTCATTTAGCCTTCTTCCAAATAATAATTATCATTTTTATAATTATCCATAAATTCGAATTCCGTCCCTTAATATTTCATTGGTAAGTTCTAAATTGTCTTTGAGCTGGTCAAGATTAAGGACATCTACTCTCTTATGAAGGGCCAATCTAAGCTTTTCAACTAATCCATAAAACTTAATGCCCTTCAAATCTGATGAAATCAGGAAATCCAAATCACTGGATTCATTTGCTTTTTCTTTTGCATAAGACCCGAACAAAATGCAATAGTGGACCGGATACTCATCAAATACTTCTTTACACTTTTCCTTGATGAAATCCATATCTAAAATCCCATGATCTTCATCAATCGGATTCAAATCGTTAAGTTTCTCTAGTATATAATTGTATTTGATGGTACCTTCTTTCACCTTATCATTTTCATATGATTTATATGACCGAAGTGAAACCCCTACAAAATCAGCCACTTGCTGTTGTGTAAGTTTTTTTTCTAATCTAATCTTTTTAATTTCACTCATATTGCACCTCTTTTTCAATGGGCGAGTGCAGAAATTGCACTTTCTACATCTATATAGTGCAACTTTTGCACTCGGATGTCAACACAAAGTGCAATTTCTGCCTAGAAAACTGGGTACATGTCAATTAACCGAGTTCAAAAATGTGTCATAAATATAGTATAATAAAAACATTCCTGATTGGTATACTCATCGACAGTATTAATACCCATGGCAAAAACTCAACCATATTTCCTGATTCAAATCAGAGTAGTGTATTAAGGAGGAAGAGATAAATGGATATTATAAAACTGAGAGAGACTATAAACAGAAGAAATTCATTGGAACTTAATGATGACTATGCATTGGAAGAATGTTGGAATACTCTAACTGATATTCTAAGTAACAGCATTGAAGAAACTATAGAATTTCTAAAGACCTGCACAGAAGATGAATTTTACGGTATCGCCGAAGTCTTTCCCGAAATCATAAAGAAAACACAAAGTCGAGAAATCTACAATACTATGCTATCCAGAAACGAATCGTTGAAAAACCAAGAATATAAGGAAAGCAATTTAACAGATTTGAGATTTGCAGAAGAAGCTTTTATACAGTAAACATATCCAATAATAAACCCGCACGAAATCATCAAATTTCAGAGCACTCTACTCTGTCATTGATGTTTCATGCAGGTTCTTTTTATGTTAATTGTGTAATCTTTTACAATCTGACCTTCCTATTGCCTTCTATTTGAACTATCCGTTTCTTAATCCAGTTTTTTATCTAGTTTTTTATCCAAATTTTAGTTATTTGAGAAATCGGTTCATTTGTCCACACATGAGCCTCGGTGTGCAAAAATTGCCCAAGCAAGTGTTTCGCTTCTAACACCGAATTTTTCTCCGGGTCACGAAGGCGCTATTTCTTACCCTCCCAGATGGCATATCCCCCGTGCTCGGCTCCATAGCCGAAAAGTCAGCAGAAACAGGTGAAAAAAGAAAAGTTGCTGACCTATCTTCTCTAGGGTGCAGGAGCGGTCAGCAGAAACAGGATAAAAAGGAAATGTTGCTTACCAATCTTTGCCAGGATGCGGGAGCAGTCAGCAGAAACAGGATAAAAAGGAAGAGTTGCTGACTAATCTTTGCCAGAGAGGGAGAGCGGTCAGCAGAACCAGGCGAAAAAGGAAAAGTTGCTGACCAATCTTTGCCGGAGAGCGAGAACGGTCAGCAGAAAAAGTAAAAAAGGGAAAAGTTGCTGACCAATCTTTGCCGGTGCGAGAACGGTCAGCAGAAAACGAACAAAAAGGAAATGTTGCTGACCTATCTTTGCCAGGATGCGGGAGCGGTCAGCAGATACAGGATAAAATAGAAAAGTTGCTGACGATTCTTTGCTAGGTTGGGAGAACAATCAGCAGAAATAGGCAAAAAGGGTTTGCCAGCGCGGGGAATTTGGGCATACAAAAAGGGCCGAAAACGTTCGGCCCTGCGTTTAAACATATATTTTCCGATATGGATTAAAAATTTATTTAACTGGGATAACAGCTCCATCATATTTTTCCTCAATAAAAGCTTGTGTATCTTCATCAAGTAAAGCCTCTACAAGGGCCTGAATTGCAGGATTATCCTTGTCCTCGCTTCTTACAGCAATGATATTTGCATATGGGCTGTCAGCACCTTCCGAGAAAAGTCTGGTTGATGTAATCTTTGCTTCAAGTGCCTTATTCGTGTTGGTAATGAAAAAGTCATAATCATCCTTTGTCGGAATAATCTGAGCAGAATCAAGTTCCACAATCTCAATCGGAATCTTATACTCTGTAATATCCTGTACAGAAGCACTTAAGGAATCCTTTGCAGCCTCATCTAATGTAATAAATCCGTTTAATTCAAGAATTCTGAGTGCACGATACTCATTTGTACCATCATTTGGAATTGCTACTACAGCATTCTCCGGAAGCTCATCTACAGACTCATACTTATCAGAGTATGCTGTAATTGGTTCAACGTGGATACCTCCTACACTTACAAGGTCATAACCATTTGCTTCAACTTCAGATAAAAGATATGGCTCATGCTGGAAATAGTTGAAATCAATTTCTCCTGCATTAAGTTTCTCATTTGTTGTAGAATCTGCTGCAGTTGATACAAGTTCAATTTCAATTCCCTGTTCAGCAAGCTTTGGCTTAATATATTCAATAATCTCTGAATGAGGAACAAGGTCTGCAATTCCTTTCAGCACAATTGTTTCCCCGTCCTCAGAAGATGCAGCGGTTGCTCCCCCTTCTGTTTCAGATGTTTTAGCATCATTTTTGCCGCCGCAGGCTGTAAATGATGCGATAATTGTTGCAGTGGTTAATAAAACAGCTAATACTTTTTTCTTCATAATTTCTACCTCTTTTCTTTCTTATACTAAATTCCTGGTTCTCAGGATTTTGTTTGAAATCAAATTGCCGATTCCCTGCGTAATCTGAACAAGTATAACCAAAATGTAAACACAGGCAAAAAGTCTGTCATGCTGAAATCTTTGATATCCAAATCGAACAGCAATATCTCCTATGCCTCCTGCGCCAAACATTCCGGCCAAAGCAGTCATGGAAATGACTGTTATCACTGCAACTGTGAATCCTCTTATAAGACCCGGCAACGTTTCAGGTAAAATCACCTTGGTTATAATCTGAAAATTAGTGCTTCCAATGGACTTAGCCGCCTCAATCTTGCCTTTCCCGATTTCCAAAAGCGAGCTTTCCACAATTCTGGCATACATTGGAATACAGCTGGCTGCTATGGCAATGATACAAGCATTTGTCCCATAGGATTTGCCGAATATCAGCCTCGCCACGGGAATCATAAGGATAATCATTACCATTTGAGGAAGGGATCTTAAAACATTGATTAACCAGCCTGCGGTTAAATAAGGTGCTTTCAGCGGAAGTAAACCATCCGGACAAGTCAGCGTAAGGAAAATTCCAAGTATAATTCCAAATATCAAAACGATAATTGAAGAAATGACCGTCATATATAATGTCTCTCCAACCGGAGCCACCAAATCTTTCCATATTTCCGGGCTAAAGGATGCTTTAATCACTTCCCAAACAGATGAATCAAGTAAACTCATATTCCTGCTCCTTCCGTCAATGATATATTCTGGAACTCTGCAAAAACCTTCGCAAATAATGCTCCCGTTCGACTCTTTGGATTATTAAAAATACCTGCGACCGAACCTTTTTCTATGATGGTACCTTCTTCTAAAACAGCCATTCTGTCACAACTGTATCTTATGGCATCCAATTCATGCGTTATCATCAGTATGGTGATACCGGAATTTTTGTTAATCTCTTTTAGGAGATCTAAAATCTGTATTGTAGTTTGAGGATCAAGCGCTGAGGTTGCTTCATCCGAAATCAATAGTTTGGGCTTGTTCACAAGCGCTCTGGCAATTCCAACTCTTTGTTTCTGGCCACCTGACAATCCACCCGGATAAGCGTCCAATTTATCTGACAGTCCTACAAGTTTTGCTGTTTCCAAAACCCTTTCCTTGATTTGTTCCTTCGGAAAATCACTGATTTCCAATGGATATGCAATATTTCTGTAAACGGTTCTTGAATCAAACAGATTAAAATTCTGAAAAACCATTCCAATTTTTCTACGCTCTCGTAAAAGAGCTTTCTTGTCCAGTGATAGAATATCTACTCCTCCAACCATAATAGATCCGGCATCAGCGCTTTCCAGTCGGTTGATACACCTGGCAAGTGTAGATTTACCTGCCCCACTAAATCCAATGATTCCATAGATTTCTCCTTGATTCACATCAAGATCTATTCCCTTAAGAACCTCAAGCGGTTCGCCATGCACAATAAATTTTTTCTGAAGGTTTTTGATTTCCAAGTAACTCACTTCTAGCCGTGACTGAAGGTTTCAGCCACCTCCTCCTTTCTATCTTTATAAAGTTCGGAGTGTAAATCCTTCCCTTTTCCGGGAATTCCCAAAGCATCGGCTCTACAGTGTTGACAATGTCTAAAAACTTCAATGTATTTGCCTGCCTTAAGTCTTACTTCGTCTAAAAGTTTGCAGTCGGGAGCCGGCACATCTGCCATCCCATTTTGAGGAATTAGGGGAATAATATTCAAAATGGAAGCGCCGAGCTTCGAAGTAACTTTTGCCACCTCCTCAATATGTTCATCATTAATTCCGGGGCAAAGAACACTGTTGATTTTCACCACAATACCAAGCTCTGCTGCTTTCTTTATACCCTTGAGCTGATTTTCAATGAGGAGCTTTGCGCCCTCCACTCCTTCATGCTTTACACCATTCTCATCAATTACAAACTCGTTGATCTTAGCCTCAATCTCCGGATCTACTGCGTTGACTGTAACCGTAATCGTCTCTATTCCAATCTTCGCAATTTCTTCTACTTTAGAAGGAAGGCAAAAACCATTTGTAGAAAGACAATTAATTAACTCAGGATATTTCTCCTTTACTAAAGCAAACGTCTTAAGCGCAGCATTTGTTGCCAAGGTATCCCCCGGTCCCGCAATGCCCACAACAGTTAATTCCGGACAAAGTTCCTTTGCACGCTCTATCGTTTCTACAGCCTCTTCCGGTTTCAGAACCAACGAACTCACGCCCGGTCTGATCAGTGATTTATCAAATCTTCTTGTACAAAATTTACATTGAATATTGCAGGTTGGACTCACAGGAAGGTGTATTCTTCCTGCAGTCACATTTGCGCCTCCGCTCATACATGGATGCTTCTTCTGTAGCTTTTTAAAATTTGGAGACTGCCTTTTCTTAGGCAATTCTGTATATCTTTTATCGATGAGCTTTATTTTCCCATATAGAAGATTTTCAATCACCTGTGAGATTGGCCTATCAATATCAATCGCCTGAATATTCTTACTTTCAAGAACCGTTCTGGCACCCGCCCCGCTTAGCTCGGCGAATACTGCATGACAGTCCTCGATGGCACCTGCCACAGCATCCATTCTTTCTGCATGATGTTTATGATTGAGACAGGCTTTTTCCACAGATCTTATCTCAACTCTTTCATACTCCTGTTTTTCCGTGTTTATTTCATATATATCAAATCGCTCTGCAGCTCCAAAATGTCTGTCGACACTCTTTCCGTCACTGGTGGCAAATGCTACCCTGATTATCATTCCTATCACCAACCTTAAATTGCATAGTTGTCCTTAAGATTCTCCATAAGACCAAATTCGATAAGAATTTCCTCTAATCGTTCCTGGGTCATAGGCTTTGGAATTACAAACTGTGTGTTATTCTCGATAGCCTCCGCCAGATGTCTATACTCTCTTGCCTGCGGATGCTCAGGATTATGGTCAATTACAGTTTTTCTGTTTATCTCTGCTCTCTGCACTTCGTTATCTCGTGGTACAAAATAAATCAACTGGCTTCCCAGTTCTTTTGCAAATGCATTCAAAAGATCGTGTTCTCTGTCCACGTTTCTACTGTTACAAATGATGCCGCCAAGTCTTACGCCACCCTGCCTTGCATATTTCTGAATACCTTTACAAATATTGTTGGCTGCATATAATGCCATCATTTCACCTGAAGCTACGATGTAAATCTCTTTCGCTTTACCTTCTCTGATTGGCATTGCAAAACCGCCGCACACAACGTCACCAAGTACATCGTAAAAAACATAGTCAAGGTCGTCTGTGTAAGCGCCTAAATCTTCAAGCATTCCTATTGATGTAATAATTCCTCTTCCTGCACATCCCACACCAGGTTCTGGACCTCCGGATTCTACACATCGGATTCCTCCAAATCCTCTCTTCATGATTAAGTCAAGATCATCTACCTCACCTTCCTCGCGAAGTGTATCAAGCACCGTCTTCTGTGCCAATCCGTTTAGTAAAAGTCTGGTAGAGTCTGCTTTTGGATCACATCCAACTACCATTACATTTTTGCCAAGTTCCGCAAGTCCTGCGGTAAGGTTCTGGGTTGTGGTAGATTTACCAATTCCGCCTTTTCCATAAATTGCTATCTGTCTCATGATTCTCTCCTCTATTTTTATCTGTAAGTTGCCAATACTCTATCGTAAATATCCTCGATTGCTCTTAATCCACCTTCATAGCCTGTGTAACCGCAATTCATAATTAATCGGTGTTGTACAGGAACTGATATAATTAACAAATCGGCATGTAGCTTATCTGCCAGATTCTTATCCCATGAACTTCCAAGGATTAAAATTCTCTTATCTTCATAGTTTTTTGCATCTTCCTCGAGACGTTGCTGGTTCTTACCTGCATCCGGATCAAACACAACTTCTACAGTCCTCTTCTGAAGAATCGATATATTTTCAAACTCTTCTTTCACACTATCCTGATACTTTTCCGGAATATCATCCACTATGTATTGTGGTCCCGGAATAATACCAAGCTCGTTGAGCAAAAACTTTGAAAAGCCTAAGGCATACGAACTGTCCGCGATTGTATATACCCTTCTTGGGATTCCATATCTGAATTCCAGCATGAAATCTGCCATTTTCTCAATATGGGCATAATACTTTGCTTCCTCTTTTTTGATATAATTTTCAACCTTTATCTCATCGAGATGTCCGAACTCAGCCACACTTCTAAGAAATCTTGATGTTTCTATGGCACCAATCGGAAGATATGGGAATTGAAGAAATGGTTGCCCGTATTTTACCTTTAGATGTTTTGCGATCTTCACACCTACCCAAGGACCGATGACAATATTGAATTGTGCATTCGGAATTCGTTTCCACTCTTCTACTCCGTCTGATTCATTTCCGAAAAGAATGTTGACCTTTAGTCCAATGTCGGTAAGGACTTTCTTGATTCCCTCAAGATTTCCGCTCCAATATGGATCCTGATAAGGAATTGATGCGAACACATTGACAAGTCCCTCCTCTTTTTCATCGCTATACTTGAATTTATCAACATATTGATCAATGATGGCATTTACAAGTCTTTCATGACTTGCATAATTATTACTTCTAAAGCCACCCTCTTCTACATAGACAATCGGCTTGTCTTCTTCCTGAAATTCTCCTGTAACTGCTGCAATATCATCTCCTGTAATTGCTGCAGTACATCCGGTAAGAACTACATAGATATCTCCATCAATTACCTTAAATGAATTTTCTATGACGCTCCTTAGTTTTTTCTCGCCACCAAATACAACATCTGCTTCTTCAGCATTGGTACATGGAGCTGTGGAGCCTCCTGCATAGCCTTCTCCCTGTCCAATCAGTCTTGATATCTGACCTCCGCATCCCGGACCTGAATGAAGAATCGGTACTCCTTTTTTTATTGCTACAACGCTCTGGCATGAGCCCAAAGCGCAGGTAAATCTTGGTTGTTCAATTGTTCCTGACATTTTATGCTCCTTGTCTGCAACCGCAACCGCTGCCACCATTCTGGAAATATCCCGGCTCTTGTGTTAACCACCACTCGGTATAAGGGTTGGATGCATGTTTTGAAAAATTCTTAATAAATTCGATAGAATCAAGGGTTTCATCGATTCGCCTTGCATAGTTAAGTGCACCTTTGTATCCGATACCAAATTGCTCGTCTCCGATCAGAAGTGTCGGGATACCAAGCTTTGCACCCCAAAGTGTCATTCCACCATGTCTTGCCATGATAAAATCCGGTTTACTACGAATCAAAGCATTTACAAGTTCACAACTTTGTTTGTTGCAGACTCTGTAATCCTTTACATCCCCATATGTGGATACCGCATGGGCAAGTACATCCATGTTTCTATCGCCACTATCATAAATAGGATCATGATGGAAAACGCTTGCTCCCACTACTTCAAATCCTAATTCTCTAAGGAGATGTATGAGCGCCTGACCATGTGCTGCTCCCGCAGTAACATAGGCTCTCTTACCCTTGAAACGTTCCTTTAGCTTGTTGATTTCCGGAACATATTTTTCGTGTCCTTCTCTAATCAATTCCTCAGCCACATCTTCTTTTCCAAGTACTTTTCCGAGCGCACGCAGCCATCCATCTGTTCCATCAATTCCATATGCCGGAGGCGCGGTGATTTCCGGAACATCATATAACTGGCTTAAGCCGGCTCCCATATAGGTAGAAAGCGATGGACAAATATGAATCGTAGCCGCTGCCTCGCTGCAATGCTCCAATTCCTCAATCGAAGCAAAAGGCATAATGTATTGCGCTTCATATCCAAATCTTTCAAAAATCTCATCGAACACATGACTTCCCCAGAAGTTCACTACATTAATCTTATTTGTCTTCTTTGTAGGAGGTTTTACAATTCCTCTAAGTACTGTGTGATAAGCCGCATCGAATCCAGTCGTCCAAACTTTTGATCTGAATCCCTCACATGAACATGTCACAACAGGAATCCCCAATTCTTTTGAAGCCTTCTCCACAACTGATTCAATATCTTCTCCAATAATTCCGGAGGCACATGATGTTGTCACAAAGATTGCTCTGGGTTTCACCCTCTCATATGCAACATGTATTGTTTCTTCTAGCTTTTTTGTAGCTCCAAATACAGTATCTTTTTCTTGAATGTTGGTGGAAAAATATCTGCCAATATCTTCCGGCAGATTTCTTTTCTCCTGCTCTACTCTAAAAGTAAAGTTAAAATCCGAAAATTCTCCAGCGCATCCTATAGGGGCATGATTGATTACTGCCACATCCTTAATCATTGATAACTGGCAGAACGCCTGCTGTGCATTACAGCCAAGACACTGTGAAAACTTTCTTTTTGCATCTTTTAAGGATCCGGCTTCAGATTTCTGCACAATCTCCGAAGCAGTACCTGTAAATGCATTAATGGTTCCTAGTCTTTTTTCTCTGATTACCACATTAGGTTCTTCAATGTTAATTACAGACATTTCCCTTCCTCCTACTACCGTTTTATTGTCTCGCGAGCGAGACTTTAATAAATGTGATTATATCGGTTAGTAGATAAATTGTATAATACTGGCTCTTTATCATTGGTTATCGGTTTTGTCTATGATAACAATAATTTATTGCAAGTTATCACCTGGCACAGGACATGTATAACTAGTTTTTCAGAACATAAAAAAAGAGAGCAAGTCAAACTCAACTTGCTCCCATTTATAATTTCATTACTACCTATTCGATTTGTTTGTTAAGAATGCGTTTTGAGCTAAACACTAGAAACGCAGAATTGATGACTGCAAACACTGCCATAATAAATGTATATTTGTCCACGGCCACCATTGGAAATGACATATCTTCCGTCAAAATAAATTCTATAATCGCCACTGTCGTAACCGGAATGCTTAAGGTGCGAAGAATTTCTTTTCTTTTTGTGAGCTCATTCTCATGAAACTCATCTTCCACGTCCTCATCCATATGATTGATAAAAGTTTCAGCATCATAATCCGGTCGATCCATAAAATAGGCAAATGTCATCATACAGCTTTCTGCAGCTGTAATCAGCATTAAAACCAGATTTGCGACAGCCCATTTCCCATCCCAGCGACTCTTTGGGGTCTCTTCATCCGCAATTGTAACCGTATCCTGCACTGCTGAAGCTTCTGCATCTCCCACAGTTATTTCAGTATCGGTTACTGTTTCCTTGTCTGTTGTATCAGCCAATGTCACTTCTTTCACTATCACCACACTGGATAATAGCAAAACAGCGATTAGCCCTATCCTTAGAATCGTTTTCCTCATTGTTTCTTCCCCCTTAAAACAATCAGACTTTTCTAATTTTTATTATACATGTACAAGGTCACATCATGGTCACGCAAGCAATACCCTGTCCGCAACCTCCACCAGTTCCGAAAAACTATGGATTTTCGGCACCTGATGGTTGATTTTTCCAAATCCATAAGCCGCATGGATAAATGCCAATCCGGCTTCCATGGTGGCATCATAATCACCTTGGATATCCCCGATATAGGCAGCATCATCTAATTGGTTTCGCTCATATAACAACCGAATATTCTGTCCCTTTGGGAGTCCGTTATCCCCAAAGCATTGCTTGTCTTCGAAATAATCCCAGAGCTGATAGTAATCCAGGAAAGCCTCGATATATCCGCTTTGGCAATTGCTTACAATATATAGATGATATTTCTCCTTTAACTTCTTTAATGTTTCTTCTAAATCCGGATAAAGATTTCCACCGTGCTCTCTTAAGTATTCATTTTCAAACTCGCCTGAGTATTGCAATAGCTCCATGCGCGTTTGAATTGGCACATCCGGGAAAATGATTTCTGCAATTTCTGTCATGGTTTTACCCATCACATTTTGCATATCCTCTGTGGTAATCACACGCTTATAACCTTTTTTCTCATTTGCAATGGTCCAGGACTTTGCTACATTTTCGGAAGAATCCCACAATGTCCCATCCATATCAAAAATCAATCCTAATTTTTCGTCCATCTTGCTCCAACTTTCTTGATTCTATCAAAATACAACACACAGCTTAAGTCTCTTCCTGTGCATCAATATCTCTTTTATAACATGAGACAACAGAAATAGCAATCATTGGACATTGCAATAATTAAGGAGTTGCATAATTGCAACTCCTTTTTTGAAAGCGCTATAAAATTATTGCTTATCGATTTACATGAAATGCTGCCATTCCCGGATATACAGCGCTTGCGCCAAGCTCTTCCTCAATGCGAAGAAGCTGATTGTACTTTGCAACACGCTCTGTACGGCTTGGTGCTCCTGTCTTAATCTGGCATGTATTCAATGCAACTGCCAAATCGGCAATTGTAGTATCTTCAGTTTCCCCTGAACGATGTGAGGAAATTGCTGTATAACCTGCATTATGTGCCATCTTGATTGCCTCAAGGGTCTCTGATACAGAACCAATCTGATTCAACTTAATCAAGATGGAATTACCTGCTCCAATTTCAATTCCCTTGGAAAGTCGTTCTGTATTGGTTACGAATAAGTCATCACCTACAAGCTGAACCTTATCGCCAAGCTTAGCTGTAAGCTTCTTCCAGCCTTCCCAGTCTTCTTCATCCAGAGCATCTTCAATGGAAATGATTGGATATTTTTCTACTAAGGAAGCCCAATGCTCAATTAATTCGTCTGAAGTATATTCTGTTCCGGCCTTTGGAAGCTTATAGAAGCCTTTTCCTTTTTCGCTCTTCCACTCAGAAGAAGCAGCATCCATAGCAATCATAAAATCCTTGCCCGGCTCATATCCGGCCTTCTTTACAGCCTCGAGAATGGTCTCGATTGTTTCGTCATCGCTGGATAAGTTTGGTGCAAAACCACCCTCATCACCGACAGATGTGGCAAGGCCACGTGCCTTTAAGATAGATGCAAGTGCGTGGAAGACTTCTGCACACCAGCGAAGTGCTTCCTTGAAAGAAGATGCACCTACCGGCATAATCATAAATTCCTGTGTATCTACTGTATTGGTTGCATGAGCACCACCATTTAAGATGTTCATCATTGGAACCGGAAGACGATTTCCTGATACGCCTCCGAGGAAACGATAAAGCGGAATGTCCAAAGAAATAGATGCTGCTCTTGCAGCTGCAATCGATACAGCAAGGATGGCATTTGCGCCAAACTTTGACTTATCCTTGGTTCCATCTGCTTCGATCATGGTCTTATCTACTGCATAGGTATCTGATGCATCGATTCCAATCAATACATCATTGATTGGGCCATTGATATTTTCGACTGCCTTCTGAACACCCTTTCCAAGATAGCGACCCTTGTCTCCGTCACGAAGCTCCAAAGCTTCGAATTCACCTGTGGATGCCCCTGATGGTGCCATACCGCGTCCAACGGTTCCGTCTGCAAGATAAACCTCAGCCTCAACTGTTGGATTTCCTCTTGAATCTAAGATTTCTCTACCGATTACTTTCTCGATTTCTAAATAGCTCATGTTCTCACTCCTTAAATGTTCTGTTAATATAGTTCTCCTACCGGAAGGTTGCTAGTCTTCCGGGTTATCAAAGATAACAAAAGGAGTCCTAATGATTTACACAAAAGGAATGTTAGCATAGACTAACGCAAATTTCAAGTAACAAACTCTAAATTTTGTCAAAAAATAAACGAGGCTATTTATGATTCAGATAAAAAACCGCCAACTGTGTGCGGTCACGAAGAGAAAGCTTTTCCAAAATTGTACTGATATAATTGCGCACAGTTCCCTCTGACAAAAACAATGTCTCGGCAATCTCCCGGTTGCTTTTGCCATTTCCTACCTGTTCGATGACCTCGATTTCTTTTTCGCTAATGTCATAGACACTATAATCAAAGGTATCTTTTTTGGTTTTGAGAACCGGAATCTTGCTTACAATTTCTCCACCGAAAACACTCTGTCCTAAATTAACTGCCTTCAGTGCAGGTACAATTCCATTGAAATCCTGCTTTAAGATGTAGCCCTTAACACCTAATTCCAATGCCTTTACAATATATTCGTCATCGGAAAATGTGGTTAATAGCAAGATTTTAGCATCCGGCTCCTCTGCAAGAATTGCCTCTGCCGCCTCCAATCCGGAGGTGGTCTTCATTTGAATATCCATCAGCAAAATATCCGGTTTCAGCGTCTGATATAAGCTGATTGCATCGCTTCCATCATTTCCGGATCCTACCACAGTAATTTCCGGATCCGCCTCCAATATTGTCTTTAGCGAGAGCGCAACCAACTGGTCGTCATCACATACTACTACTTTCATTCGTAAACTCCTTATCTGTTTTTTTCGGGATTGATAAAAGAATATGAAATCCATTCTCGTCCGAAATATGAATACTTCCATCCAAACCACGCACACGCTCTTCCATATTCTTCAATCCGATTCCGGCCTTTTCCCGATTCAGCTTTTGGGTACCATCGTCCTCAATTGCCATCTGATAGAACCCCGGATGTTCACGCATTACCACGCTCACTTTCGTTCCATCACAATACTTTCTGGCATTCTCGAAAGCTTCTTTAGCAATTGCGAGAAAACAGTATTTTATATTTCGAGGCACAGAATCTGTCATATCATATTCGATTCGTACCTGAAAATGATTTTTTAATTGTGTGGCCGCATCTTCTACCGCGCGCTCCAATTCCAGCGAATCATTATGTAAATCGTGCACACTCTCCCGAATATTGTTCATTGCCTCGTTAAGCGAACCATTAATACTTTCCAACTGCTCATGAAGGGGATTCTCTTTATAAATGGTCATCAGCGCACCGGTTTGTAAAATCGTTCGAGAAAGCATATGCCCTACATTATCATGAATCTCTCTTGCAATGCGATTACGCTCCTGAAGCATTGCCACATGCACAGACACATCCTGGTTTTCCATCAATTCTTTATTCTTTTTCTTCAAGGAATTTTCCAATACCACTGCAGCATCGGTTTCTTGGATATACCTCTTTCGATTTTCTTCCGCACGCATATGCTCAAACGCGAGCAATCCCGAAAATATGACTGCGCCACACCACACAAACAATAGCTCTTTATTTGCAACCGATATAAGCGCGATGAAAGCAAATAGGAGAATTGCCAGTGCCGGATAAATTTTTTGTTCCACAATCATATAGACAACCACAGGCATAAACATAAGCAATTGCCACAGGAAAAGACAACCGATGAGATAAATAGCGCCTAAAGCCCAAAGCCAATGATTTTTTTCATTCAATTCTGATAGCCAGATTGCCAGTTCCGTAAATATAATGCCCAGCAAAAATATGAATACACTTTTATCTGCCTCAAAAAAAGCCAGCAACAATGCACATCCCGCAAGAAAAGCAATATGCATCTCCCCAATTTTTATCATTCTACACTCCTTATTCCTTATTCAGACGGAGATTGTAAACCCACCTGAGATAAATCTATCATAAAACATGACAAATGTCATTTCGGTTTTCTGACATTGTTCACTACCCTCCGAAAGCATTTTTCTATAATCTGATATTGTACAAAAGAAACACAAAAACACTTTGTAAAAAATACCTGGGAGGAAATGTAAATTATGATTGAAACCGCTGTAAAAGTGAACGAATTGGTAAAGCGATATAAGGAATTAATTGCTGTTGATCATCTTTCTTTGGAGATTCGTCGCGGAGAAATCTTTGGTCTATTGGGTCCAAATGGATCAGGCAAAACCACCACGATCAACTGTATCCTATCTCTTTTAGATTATAACAACGGAGAAATTGAAATTTTCGGAAAGCCAATGGCACCCGATCAATACAATCTCAAAAAGGACATCGGTGTCGTAATGCAAAATGTGGCAGTCTTCGACGAATTGACAGTCTACGAAAACATTGATTATTTCTGCGGTCTTTACATTAACGACAAAGCATTGCGAAAGACTTATGTTGAAGACGCGATCAACTTTACCGGGCTTGAAGATTATAAAAAGTTTTATCCGAAAAAATTATCCGGCGGTTTGCTGCGCCGACTGAACATTGCTTGTGGAATTGCACACAAACCAAAATTGATCATTCTCGATGAGCCAACAGTGGCTGTGGATCCACAGAGCCGCAACAAAATTTTAGAGGGGATCCAGGAATTAAATCGACAGGGTGCAACCATTATTTATACTTCACATTATATGGAGGAAGTCGAACAAATTTGCAGCCGCATCGCCATCCTTGACCACGGAAAATGCATCGCCCTTGGCACAAAGGATGAATTAAAGAAAATGATTAAGAAACGCGAAATCATCACCATTGATATTTTATCTATTACCGAGGAAGATCTGGTAGCCATCAGGAATTTGCCACATGTGTATGATGTCTCCTTTGCAGAACAAAAGCTTACAATTTTGTGCGACGGCGGTAAACATAATCTGGTTCGCGCACTCAATTATCTGCAGGATCAGGAATATTCATTTGGACATGTGCATTCCGCACTTCCAACATTAAATGATGTATTCCTGGAAATTACCGGAAAAGAACTTCGAGACTAATCATGGGGAGGAAATGAAATATGTTACGCATTATTTACTATCGTTGGAAACGGTTAATCCGCGACAAAGCCAATACTTTTTGGATTTTACTATTTCCGATTATTTTGGGAACCTTCTTTCATATTGCCTTCTCAAATGCAGCCGCTTCCGAAAATATGGAAACCATTCCTGTGGCTGTCATCTTATCAGATGATGCCTATGGTGACGCGCTTCAATCCACCTGCGATTCTTTAGCAACAGGTGAAGAGCCCTTTTTAGATGTCACCTACTGTGATGAAGAAAAAGCCACCGCACTCTTAGAGGACAAAGAAATTGTTGGCATGATTACTTCCGGCAAGCAAGTTACTTTGACTGTATCCGGAAATATGACAAATCAAAGCATGATGCAAAGCATTTTAGAGTCCTTTGTAAATGAATATAATATGTATCAAACTGTCTTGATTGATATTGCAGAAAATCATCCGGAGCAACTGCAGACGGCTGTTTCAGAAATGACAAATGATATTGAATACAATGAAACTGCGTCCCTTAGCCGCAATCCTGACCAGAACCCTCTGACACAGTATTTCTATAACCTGCTTGCCATGACCTGCCTTTTCACAGCAGTAGGCGGCGTATCCGTAGCCTGTGATAATCAGGCCAACCTTTCGGATCTGGCAATGAGAAGAAGTATTTCTCCAACACATAAGTTAAAAACCATCGTGGGAGAATTAATTGCATCCGTTCTGTATGAATTTGTATTTAATCTGGTAGGCTTTGCGTACTTAGCCCTCGTTTTGAAAATAGATTTAACCAGCCGCCTTCCTCTAACACTTCTGACTATGTTTTTAGGTTGTGCAGTTGGAACAACACTGGGATTTTGCATCGGCTGTATCGGCCGTATGGATCGCGGTTCCAAGCAGGGACTTGTATTTGCAGTCACCATGCCGCTTTGCTTCTTAAGTGGTCTGATGTTTGGAAATATGATGATTCTCATTGAAAATCATGTTCCGATATTGAATCGTATCAATCCGGCTTCCTTATTGACTGACTGCTTCTATCGATTGTCTCAGTATCATACTTTGACACGTTATGCTTGCAACATGATTACACTTGTTATTTTGTCTATCGCCTTTTGCTTACTTGGATTTTTTATGACAAGGAGAAAGAAATATGCTCAACTTTAAAACCTTCTTCAAAATTTCAAAAAAATATATTCGCTCTTGCATCATTTATGTAAGTGTCTACATTGTACTTATGCTGATTATGTCCTCTTTGGGAAGCAGCCAAACCACAGACAAATTTAAAGCTTCTACCGTTGACTTTACAGTATTAGATGAAGATCAAACTGCCTCCAGCCAGGCATTGATTGATTATTTATCTCAAAAGCACAACTATGTGGAATATGAAGAAAACAATTTGGAATTACTACAGGATAACCTTTATTACGAAAATATCCAATATGTACTCACCATACCGGAAGGATACGAAGAAAAACTGTTAGCCGGAGAAACCGAACATCTTGTATCACATGCAATGCGAACAGACTCCGCTGCAGGATATTTCTTTAATGAAGACGTGAATGCATACTTTTCAACACTGACGCTCTATTTACGCGGTGGTTTTTCCTTAGATGAGGCACTGACAAAAACAGCAAGTACCGCAGAAGAGGCATTTTCTTCAGAAGTATCTGTCATTTCCTTCGAGCAAATAACCAATGGATTTTCAAAGATTGGATACTACTTCCAATACTACTCTTATATTTTAGTGACCGTTATGCTTCTTGCAATGGCTCCAATCCTGATGGTCTTCCACAAAAAGGATCTGGCCGAGCGCATCAACTGCAGTTCTCTTTCCTCCCGCAAGCGCGGATTCGGAATCGGGCTTGGTGCAATTTGCTACTCCTTACTTCTCTGGCTTGTATTCATGGTTGCCAGCCTGATTTCCTATGGACCGGGCAAACTATTTACCGCAACCGGATTTATGATGATGCTAAACGGTTTGGCACTGCTTGTAGTCGTCGTATCCTTAACCTTACTGATTGGATCCTTTGATGTTGAAGAGCATGGTTTAAATCTGATTGCAAATACCATCGGTCTGGGAAGCAGCTTCATCTGCGGAGTGTTTGTACCGCTTTGGATGCTTTCAGATCATGTAATTGCATTTTCACGATTCCTGCCATTCTACTGGTATATTAATTCCAACAATATGCTGGCGGGATTCACCGATGAAGCCTTTTCCGCTACAAAGTATGCGCAAGGAATTGGAATTCAACTACTCTTTGCAGTTGCATTCTTCACAATCTACCTTGTAGTAAGTATGCAGCACAAGCGCAAAGAACTTAGTTAAAAACAAGCCCACCACTTAACTCTAAGCGGTGGGCTCCTTTTATACTTTTATATTATAGATTTGGGCTTTTTCCGGCGCCTTTAAGTCGTGCCATGGCACGCGCCATATTGGCGGTTGAAATGTGGTATTCCTGAATGCTCTGTTTCTGGCGTAACTGCTCTTGTGCGCGCTCGAGTGCTTCCTGAGCACGGAACGTATCGATGTTCTCCGGCTTCTCGCAAGAGTATACAATTAGCTTCACGCTTCCATCCTTATAAACTGTCAAAAGTCCATCAGATATGACAGCCCTATGCCACTCCTGATCCGGTGTCTTATACTTGATTTCTCCGATTTCAATCACACCTGTCATCGTCTCATGATGATTCATGATCTCAATCTGACCATCTGTCCCCGGAAAAATCAATGACTCACAATCACCATCAAAGAACACGCCATTGCACGCTATAATTTTCAGATTATATGCTGATGCCATAAGCTACTCCTTTGCAAGTTCTCTTGCTTTCTTCTTTACATCATCAATGCTTCCCACATTAAAGAATGCGTTCTCCGGATACTGATCCATTTCACCACTTAAGATTGCCTTAAATCCGCGAATGGTTTCTTCTACCGGCACAAACTGTCCTTTTACGCCGGTGAAGTTCTCTGCTACAGAGAATGGTTGTGATAAGAATCGCTGCACTTTACGTGCACGATATACAGTGGTCTTATCCTCATCAGAAAGTTCTTCCATACCAAGGATTGCGATGATATCCTGCAGTTCCTTGTATTTCTGTAAGATTTCCTGTACTGCTCGTGCCACCTGATAATGTTCTTCGCCAACTACATCCGGCTCAAGAATTCGTGAAGTGGATTCCAGTGGATCAACCGCAGGATAAATACCCTGCTCCACAATCTTTCTGGAAAGTACGGTGGTTGCATCCAAATGGGAGAAGGTTGTCGCCGGTGCCGGGTCTGTCAAGTCGTCCGCCGGCACATAAACAGCCTGAACGGAGGTTACAGAACCGTTCTTTGTAGAGGCAATTCTCTCCTGAAGCTCGCCTAAGTCATTTGCCAATGTCGGCTGATATCCTACTGCGGATGGCATTCGGCCAAGCAAAGCGGATACTTCTGATCCTGCCTGGACAAAACGGAAAATATTATCGATAAACAAAAGCACATCCTGCTTTTGCACATCTCTAAAATATTCTGCCATGGTAAGACCTGTCTCTGCCACACGCATACGTGCTCCAGGCGGCTCATTCATCTGTCCGAATACCAATGCAGTCTTATCCAAGACTCCGGATTCTGACATTTCGGTCCAAAGGTCGTTACCTTCACGGCTTCGCTCTCCGACACCGGTAAAGATAGAATATCCACCGCTTTCGGTTGCAATATTATGAATCAATTCCTGAATCAGCACCGTCTTTCCTACTCCGGCACCACCGAAAAGACCGATTTTACCACCCTTTGCATATGGTGCTAATAGGTCGATTACCTTGATTCCTGTTTCGAGCATCTCTGCTACCGGACTCTGGTCCTCGAATGTCGGAGGCTCTCTATGAATACTCCAATGTTCTACATCTTCTAGAGATTCTCCTCCATCTAAGGTATCACCTAAAACATTAAAAAGTCGGCCTAAGGTTTTCTCACCTACCGGTACGCTGATTCCGGCTCCTGTTGCAACAACTTCCATATCTCTGCTGAGGCCTTCCGATGGTGCCAGCATAATGCAGCGAACCACACCAAGACCAATGTGCTGAGAAACCTCCATTACTCGCTTTTGTCCGTCGACCATGACAACTAAAGCATCACGAATGGCAGGTAAGTCATTGTCTTTAAATTCTACGTCAACTACAGGTCCTGAGACCTGGACGATTTTTCCTGTCTGCTTTGACACTTGTTTCACCTCGCCTGTTGTTTCTTCTTTTCTTTCTTTTTCTTGAGTGCCTTTGCACCGCCGATTACTTCGGTGATTTCCTGCGTAATCGCAGCCTGACGCACTCGGTTGTATTCAATGGATAACTCACGAAGAATGGCTTCTGCATTGTCTGTTGCAGACTGCATGGCCATCATTCTTGCATTTTCCTCACTGGCAGTACATTCCACCAGAGCACCATATGTAAAACCGGTAACAAAATTATATACCAATCGTTCCAAAACCCGTTTTGGAGATGGATAAAACGGAACCCAATCATCACCGGATTCCATTGCCTCCGCTTCGTAACTGTTAAGAGTCGTGATATGATGTGCATCATCTTCACTCTTTTCCACGCCCGCAAGCTTTTTTTCGAACTCTGCCTGCATGGAAGAATGAGGTTTAAAAGGCAACAAACGCTCTACGTTCGTCTCCTCTGCGATGGAATTTAACATCTTTGTATAAACGATATAAATCTCATCAATTTCCTCTCTCTTATAGAGTTCTACAAGATATTCCGTAATTACACGTGCTCGGTGCATAGACGGATTATTTGCCGAATAGCGGAAGTTTTCATCCACATGATACCCTTGGTTGATAAAGAATGCGCGCCCCACTTCTCCAACCACAAATAATGTATAATCTTCATCTTTTGGATTTCCCACCAAAGACATTGCCTCTTTGATGGCATTGTGGTTGTATGCGCCGGCCATACCTTTATCACCGGTCATGATTACATACCCTTTCCTCTTTTTCGTTTCGCTTTGATCCTTTGCGCGATTATCAAAGAAAATATGCTGCATATCAGGGAAATGCGCCATCGTCTCTGCGATTGCCCGCTGTGTTCCCTCAAAGAAAGGAAGGGTATCCTCTAACTTTTTCTTTGCCTTGCGAAGCTTCATAGAGGACATCATGTACATGGCTCTGGTAATCTTCATGGTATCCTGAATACTGTTAATTCGATTCTGGATTTCCTTTGCATTTGCCATAGCCTACTCCTGACTGTTTATAAACTCCGTTGCCGCATCAATGATATTGTCTCTCATTTCTTCAGACAAATCTTTTGCAGATTCTAATCCACTGACGATTTCTTTATGCTCTGTCTGGAAGAATTCGAGTACATCACTGCGGAACTTCTTAATCTGTGCCTCATCCATATTTGAAATGAGATGCGCATTTGCCACAACCAAAAGAATGACTTGCTCTGCCATAGAAAGCGGATGATTCAATGGCTGCTTCAAAAGATTCATCAAAGAGCGTCCATGTGCCAACTGTTGCTTGGTTGCATCATCTAAGTCTGAAGAGAACTGTGTAAACACTTCCATCTCACGGTATTGCGCCAAATCGATACGAATTGATCCTGCCGCTTTCTTCATTGCCTTGGTCTGAGCCGCGCCACCGACACGGGATACGGACAAACCGACATTAACAGCCGGTCTCTGACCTGAGAAGAACAATTCAGACTCTAAGAAAATCTGACCGTCTGTAATAGAAATAACATTGGTCGGAATATATGCAGAAAGGTCTCCCGCTTGTGTCTCAATAATCGGAAGGGCTGTAATCGAACCACCTCCTGCTTCCGGAGTCAATCGAGCTGAACGCTCCAACAATCTTGAGTGAAGATAGAATACGTCACCCGGATATGCCTCTCGTCCCGGAGAGCGCTCGAGCAATAAGGAAATGGCACGATATGCCACAGCATGCTTTGATAAATCATCATAGATAATCAAAACATCTTTTCCTTTATACATAAAATATTCTGCCAATGCAGTTCCTGCATATGGAGCAAGATACTGAAGTGGTGCCGGATCAGATGCTGTTGCGGATACCACAATGGTATAAGACATCGCATCTCTCTCACGTAATGTGTTCACCAGTTTTGCTATTGTAGAAGCCTTCTGACCGATGGCAACATAGACACAGATAACATCCTTTCCCTTTTGGTTAATGATGGTATCTGTCGCAATACTGGTTTTACCGGTCTGACGATCTCCGATAATTAATTCACGCTGTCCACGTCCAATTGGGAACATGGAATCAATTGCCAAAATACCGGTCTCCATCGGAACTGTAACGGACTTTCTGTCTACAATGCTTGGAGCCGGAGTTTCAACCGGTCTGAAATCATCTGCATCAATTTCGCCAAGTCCATCCAATGGGCTTCCCAAAGCATCCACGATACGTCCAAGGAATCCTTCACCGGTTGGAAGTCCAGCCATTTTACCGGTACGAACCACACGGCTTCCCTCTTTGATTTCGGTATCGCGTCCAAATAAGATAACACCGATTTCATCGCGGCGCACATCTTGAACCATTCCCTTTACACCGCAGTCAAAGACTACGATTTCTCCATAAAAGGCATGATCAATACCATCTACGTTTGCAATTCCGTCACCGACCCAGTTAACGACGCCGACTTCATTATTTTTTGCTTCCAGTTCAAAATCTTCCACACTTGCTTGCAAGATGGACAGAATTTCTTTTTCGCTGGCTGTGACATTGACAGCCTTATTTAACTGCTCTTTTAATTGTTCAATACGACCTTGCTCACTCCAGTCGTATTCTTTTGAACCGATATCAAGGACGAAACCACTCTTTAAAGAAGGATCCTCTTCCAAATCCAATACAATGTCAGGATTATCGGTTTCTTTTGCGGCAAACTGTCGGATGCCGCTTAATTGCTCCTCTGTCGGATGAGTCACATATGTAAGTTTTGCATGCTCAACTTTTGCGTCCGGTGTTTTGGAGAGTTCTTCCAAAGCCTTACGCACTTCATCAAAGCATTCAAAATCGCCGTTATCACAAAGTAGTTTTAAAAAGTTGCGAATTTCCTTCGGGAAGATGCGATCGATTACAATCAGTTTCTTGCTGAGCGCAACAGTTGGATCGCTTAATTCTTCACCGATTGCAGGCACTGCGTCTAACATAGATGCAGCTGTCTCTAAGTATTCTTTTGCATTCGCCAAACTACGCAGATTACGGGCGTATTCCATAGACTTTTCTCTCACGCTTATTCACCTGCTTTGCCTAAAAATTTGTCATACAATTCACTGTCAATTTCAGCGGCCGCTTTGCTGCCGACCACCTTAGTGGTTGCTTCCACAACCATCTGTGCAATTTCTTTTCTTGCAGAACCAATGATTTCTTCTTTCTCATGTTCTGCTGCTGCGACAGCATCTCTGTGAATTCTGTTCGCTTCATGCTTCGCATCTGTCACAATATGCTGATATTCTCCATCTGCGCTCTTGCGTGCCTCTGAAAGAATTTGCTTCTTCTCGGTCTCCGCAATCATGACTTTCTCTTCATACTCTAACTTCAGCGAATTTGCCTCGTTTTGCTTATCGGTAACTTCATTGTACATAGCATCCACTTCTGCCTGACGCTGTTCAATGATTTTACGGATTGGCTTAAAGAAAAAGATTCTAAATGCGACGAATAAAATCAGCAGATTGATTACTGTAAATCCAATATTCCAAAAATCAATCGAGATCATATTATTTACCTATCCTTTTATAACATTACAATAACCATCAATGCGATAACGAAACCATAGATTGCGGTTGCCTCTGCAAGTGCACAACCTAAAATCAGGTTCTTTGTAATCTTACCATCTGCTTCCGGCTGACGTGCGGTTGCCTCACATGCCTTACCTGTGGCAATACCGATACCGATTCCTGCTCCTAAACCTGTTAAAACTGCGATACCAGCTCCAATTGCAATAAGTGTACTCATTTTGTTGTTCTCCTTTAATCTTAAAATAAATTGAATCGTTATACTGTGTCTCTTGCTTTATCTTCTTTATTCCACTGCTTCTTTTATATACAAAGAAGTTAAGAATACGAATACATATGCCTGAAGTAAACCATCAAACAAATCAAAATAAAGACAAAATACGGCCGGAACCACCGCCGGCACTACAATCTTTAAGAGTTCCATAATAACGAAGGCACCAAGTACATTTCCGAAGAGTCGCATACACAAAGACAAAGGTCTTGTAAATACATCGAGAATGTTGAATGGTGTGACAATGGCGATTGGCTGTGTAAAACTTTTCAGCCATTTTTTGACACCTTTCTGATAGATGCCTGCAGCTTCCACCAGAATAATGCTCATAATTGCAAGTGCTAATGTGACATTTAAGTCTTTTGTCGGAGATTTAAATCCGAATAGACCAATGATATTGGATAAGCCAATGTACAAAAGCACCGTAATCAGGTAAGTGGTATAACGCTTACCTTCTTCTCCAAGCATGTTCCCAACCATACCTGTCAGCTTCGTGTAAATCAATTCTGCCACAGCCTGGCGTTTGCTGATATTCTGGGTCTTAAGATTTCTGGTCATAATAAATGCGATCAGTATCAGAACCGCCATTACAATCCATGTAACCACGACAGATTCCATCACCTTAATCCCACCGAATAATGGTATGGTAAAGACCGTTTCACAATTCAGCTCCTCGACTAGCTCAGTTGCTAAATCCGAACTCAAAGAAAACACCTCCTTTTTTAATAGATGTACTTATTTTAAACCACTTTCAAACAAAAAAATAGTATAAAAGTAACAAAATCCATTTCACATCATTCTATAATTTCGTCAAATTATAGGATTACAAAAACAAATTAAACAACATTTATTCAAATTCATGTCACAAAATGTGGCACATCCTCCGTAAATCCAGATTTAACAATCCAAAAAAAGAACCGGAAAGAAATTCTCTTTCCGGTTCTTTGGATTCGCATGACAATTATACAAGATAGCGAAGCTTTACTGCATATAGTACCCATAAGAAGATGATCAATAAAAGATTTACGATCAACCATATCAGTGCCGCCTTTAAAATAGACGGCTGTTGCTTTGCCAATCCAACGATTATGATAATGAGCGGCATCATCATAAAAATGATGCTCATGATAATACATAGAATTAATACGCTTGTCATTGCTACAAACTCCAATTTTATTTACCTGTTACAATAAACGGCTGAATTGCGCCGGCGAGCTGTGAAACAGGCATACTCTGTAACCAGATATGTCCCGGTCCGGTTACGACAGTATTAAATAATCCTTCGCCGCCAAATAATGCATTCTTTACACCAGGTACGGTCTGAATATCCATCTGGCAGGTTGCTGTCATAGCAGCGAGATATCCGGTATCGATTACCATCTGCTGGCCCGGTCCAAGATCATATTCCTTGATATATCCGTCAAACTCAAGGAATGCAAGACCCTGTCCTGAAAGTCTTTGCATAATAAAGCCTTCTCCACCGAACAAGCCTGCACCCAGCTTCTTGCGGAAGTGTAATGAAAGTTCTACTCCTGCGGTTGAAGCAAGGAATGCTGATTTCTGAGCGATAAGCTCCTGTCCAGGTCCGATTTCAAAAGCACGTACACATCCCGGGAAGCTGGAAGCGAATGCAATCTGTCCAGGTCCGCCCATAGCGGTATAACGATTCTGGAACATTGCCTCCCCCGTGAAAGCGCGTCCGAACATTTTACCAATACCACCGTTAGAAGTTGTCTCCATTTGCATATTTGGAGTCATCCAGGACATAGCGCCCTTTTCGGTGATCATTGTCTCATTTGCATCCAAGTTGCAGATTACGACCGGTAATGGTTCCCCTTCAATTGTGTAGTTCATATACGTTTTCTCCTTTACTTATTGTTTTATAAGTTCCTACAATGATAAGTATAACATAATATAGGCCGTAAGACTCTGTGTCATACGGCCTATTTTTTATGCTTCGTCGATGGCTTTTCCGATATCGTGACGCATATATTTATTATCAAATTGTACCCACTCAGTTGCTTCGTATGCTTTTGCACGAGCTTCTTTTAAAGTATCCGCAGTTGCGGTTATACCCAGAACGCGACCGCCGTTTGTAACGATTCGGCCCTGTTCATCAAACTTGGTTCCGGCATGGAAACAATAATAATCCTTCTTGGAATCAAACTTCTCCAAACCGGTAATCGGGAATCCCTTCTCATATTTTACAGGATAACCGTCGGAAGCAAGCACAACGCATACGGTTGCGCGATCTTCAAACTGTAAATCAATCTGGTCTAACTTTCCATCTACACAAGCTTCCATCACATCAATGATGTCATTCTTTAATCTTGGAAGTACAACCTGTGCTTCCGGATCACCGAAACGTGCATTATATTCTAATACCTTTGGTCCTTCCGGAGTCAACATCAAGCCAAAGAAAATAACACCCTTAAACGGTCTTCCCTCAGCTGCCATTGCATCTACAGTCGGCTGGAAGATATTCTTTTGACAAAACTCATCCACTTCCTTTGTATAGAACGGACTCGGAGAGAAATTACCCATACCGCCTGTATTTAATCCGGTATCTCCGTCTCCTGCTCTCTTATGATCCTGAGCAGAATCCATAATCTTAACTGTCTTTCCGTCTACAAAGGAAAGTACAGATACTTCACGGCCGGTCATAAATTCTTCTACTACCATAGTATTTCCGGCAGTTCCGAATTTCTTGTCCTCCATGATTTCCTTTACACCGGCTTTTGCCTCTTCAAGTGTTTCGCAAATCAAAACGCCCTTTCCAAGAGCTAAACCATCTGCCTTTAATACGATTGGCATCTTTGCTGTCTCGAGATATTTCAGTGCGGCTTCAGGATCCGTAAAGTTTTCATAGGCAGCTGTCGGAATATGATATTTCTTCATCAAATCCTTAGAGAAAGCCTTTGATCCCTCGAGGATTGCAGCATTTTTGCGTGGGCCAAATACCTTTAAACCTTCTGCTTCAAATAAATCTACAATTCCGCCAACCAACGGATCGTCCATTCCTATGATTGTGAAATCAATTGCATTTTCTTTTGCAAATGCAAGCAGTTTATCAAATTCCATTGCACCGATATTGACGCATTCTGCAAGTGCAGCAATTCCCGCATTGCCCGGTGCACAATAAATCTTATCTACACGTGGACTTTTTGCGACTGCTGTTACAATTGCATGCTCACGTCCACCGCTTCCAACTACTAATACTTTCATTGTCTAATCCTTCCTGAATTTCAAAAAATCCATTGCCCTAGTTTTCGATATGTACTTTTCCATCAGAAACAGATACTTTTCCATTGGCAATCAAATCAATTGCCTTTGGCATGATAATCCACTCGGCCTGCTCCATCACACGACGCTGAAGCACCTCCGGCGTATCATTTTCCAATACTTCCACTGCTTTCTGCAAAATAATCGGGCCTGTATCGGTTCCTTCATCCACGAAATGGCAGGTCGCTCCGGTCACTTTTACGCCTCTTGCCAAAGCACCCTCATGCACCTTCAATCCATAGAATCCTGTTCCGCAGAAGGAAGGAATCAAAGATGGATGAATATTGATAATACGATTGCGATAGCGGCGAATCATTTCCTCCGGAATCACAACCAAAAAGCCTGCCAAAACAATCAAATCCACATGATAGGAATCCACAGTCTCAAGCAACGCCCGGTTAAATGCATCGCGACTTTCGAAGGATTTCGGCGAAACGCAAACAGCTTCAATTCCATGATTTTTTGCACGCTCTAAAGCATAGGCACCAGGATTGTTTGCAATGACAACCGCAATTTCGGTATTGGTAACTGTTCCTGCCTCAATGGCATCGATGATGGCCTGAAGATTGGTTCCGCCACCTGAAACGCATACTGCTATTCTCATACTAAATCAACACCCTTTTCACCATCTACAATTTTACCAACAACATATGGATGATCTCCGGCTGCCTTCATGGCTTCCATCGCACGATCAACATCGGCAGGATCAACTGCTACAATCATTCCAAGTCCCATATTATAGGTGTTGTACATCATTTCCTCAGCCACATTTCCTTCGCGCTGCATCATGGTAAAGATTGGCGGGATTGGATAGGATCCTTTTTCGATAACTGCACGCTTTCCTTCCGGAAGCATACGCGGAATATTCTCATAGAAACCACCACCGGTGATATGGCTGCAAGCCTTCACACGAACACCGGCATTTTTGACTTCTTTCAATGCCTTTACATAAATTCTGGTTGGAGCGAGAAGTGCCTCTCCAAGAGTTGTTCCGAGTTCATCAAAATAGGTCTCCAAAGTTTCTTTGTTCATACGGAAAATCTTACGCACAAGAGAGAATCCATTGGAATGCACACCGGTAGAAGCCATGCCGATGAGCACATCTCCATCCTTTAATTCTTTTCCTGTGATAATATCTTTTTTGTCTACCACGCCAACTGCGAAACCAGCTAAATCGTAGTCATCTTCTGGCATAAGTCCCGGATGCTCTGCAGTTTCTCCTCCGATTAAAGCGCAATCAGACTGCACACAACCTTCAGCCACACCGCTGACGATGGTTGCAATTTTTTCCGGATAATTCTTGCCACAAGCAATATAATCCAAGAAGAATAAAGGCTCTCCACCTGCACATGCCACATCGTTTACACACATAGCTACTGCATCAATTCCGATGGTATCATGCTTGTCCAAAATCATGGCAAGCTTAACCTTTGTACCACATCCATCTGTTCCTGAGAGAAGAACCGGCTCCTCCATATCCTTAATCTTTTCCAAAGAAAAAGCGCCTGAGAATCCGCCGAGACCGCCTAATACTTCAGGTCTCATAGTTCTCTTTACGAACTTCTTCATTAATTCTACTGACTCGTATCCTGCTTCGATATCTACACCGGATGACTTGTAATCCATTTATAATTCCTCCTATACTACAGACTCATTGCCTATTTGTTTGCTAAATACTCTTTGTAACCAACTTCTTTCAACTTTGCGTCTTTTGCTTCCACCTGTTCCTTTAACTCTTTCGAATAGGCTTTTAACTTTTCCAAAAGCGCTGCATCTGAAGTTGCAAGGATTTTAGCTGCAAGAAGACCGGCATTCGCACCGCCGTTGATTGCTACGGTTGCAACCGGAATTCCGCTTGGCATCTGAACAATGCTGTACAAGGAATCTCTTCCTCCAAGGGATGTGGTATGCATCGGGATTCCGATGACCGGAAGCGGAAAGATTGCTGCACACATGCCAGGTAAATGAGCTGCCATACCAGCTCCTGCAATAATAACTTTAAAACCTCTTTCTTCCGCGGACTTGGCATACTCAAAGAACACATCCGGTTCTCTGTGTGCTGAGATAATAGTCATCTCATAACTGACACCTAACTTGTCCAAAATGTCTGCGGCTTTCGCCATTACGGGCATATCTGAATCAGAGCCCATTACAATTCCTACCTGTGGCATGATTTCTCTCCTTTATTACTCTTTTCGTGACTGATTTATTTTGGCGCATTTGGGTATGCGATTCCAACGAAGTATATAACGATTATAGCAATCCTTCTAATGGCACATTTAATTCTTCTGTTCCCGGCACTACGAAACGACCGTCCAAAATAATCGGAGTTTCGGTTCCATCCTTTGCAATTGCTACAATGCTCTTTAACTCATTGTACGGGATGGTAATATCGGTATGACAATTAAAATATGCTTTAGAAATATCAGTTTTGCGAAGAATAGAAACAGAATTATCTCTCGCTACAATGGCCTTTCCGTCAGGATTAAAGGTCTCATTGTCTTCATCATAGGTATAACAGGTATCGCCTACTGCAAAATGCGGACCCGTTTTCTCTGCAATTAAGATTGGGAGTTTATCCTGGATTCCATATTCGATTCCCATGCGATATGCAGTTGTATTTGTACCGATTGCAAACTCACCGATTGGAAGACTCTCATGATTATATAAAATCTCATCCTCGATATAGCGCTTGCATTCTTTTTCATCCTCAAAATTGGTGCAGGTATAATCGCAAATCATACCATCCTTAAAATCAATTTCGAGATTTAAGAAATTGCGACCCTCAAGATAAACCTGAGTCACATGCAGCTTTCCGTTTGTGCCCTCCAAAACAGGAGAGGTAAATACTTCACCAACCGGAATATTTACATCCGCAACACAGTTTTCAAAAGCCGTTTCCTTACTTGGATTCTTCAATTCATGAATCTTAACTGTGATATCGGTTTTGTTTTCGCCCTTTCCCAGCACATGCACATGATCTGCAGTATCTAGGACATCTATCAACTTCTGCTGAATGCTCTGATATTTCTTGTAATCTAAGGTGTTTACCTTAACTGTCTCTGCAAAGATTTCACTGAATTTATCTCCGATTTCCGGAATTGGATAAGAGATAATTGTAAAACTTCTCTCTTCTCCATGAATATATTGATTCAACAAACGCTGCTTTGCGGAAATAAGTGTAACTGCAAGTTCCTGCTGCTTTGCACTCATCTTTAGATTTGCCTCGCGGCTTTCCGGTTCAAAGGGAACCTCTCCGAAAGTCTCAATTACCGCAGGACCTGCATATTTTGCAGCTTCTTCCTTATAACTTTCTAATGCTTTCTTATAAAACTCTTCCTGTCTCTCCACATAAGATTTATCCAACCAGAGAGCCATATCCTTATCACCTTCCGGCAATGTAGCTTTATAACCATGATCGTTAACATACTGCTTGTTTAATGGGGTGGATATCGCAATACATCTTGAGTAAAGATTCATCTTTTCAAAGTTTTTGACCGCCAGACGAACCATCGGCTCAAATCCAATCGGATACATCACTTCTACCAGATTCTTCTTTTCCAATGGCTTATTGCATGCGATAAAACCAAGACGGAAACCTTCTGTATAAGTATCAGCCATTGACTGAAGTTCTTCCTGCGACATATTCTTTAAAAATTCAAAAATCTTTAGTTCATTGTCGCTGATATGCTGTCCGTATTTGTAAAGGAAATCTGAATTTGATAAATCTGATTCCATCAAAATCGTACGATTCAAATCTGCATTTCTACCAAATCTTGCTGATACAAGATTCTCCATCTCAAATTCGATATTGTCATGCATAAAGGATGAAATTGCTTCGATAAACTGCTCCGCTGTCGCATCATCGTCCATTAAAATCACATACAATTCCACCAAAAGTTCTGAATGTAAACAAAGACTTCTGTAATCGCCCTGATATACACCGCTAATATCTTTGCGGAATAAAGCGTATACTGCTGCACAGGCACCGCCAAGCTCCTGGCCAAGTTCCTTTACGCAATAGGTTGGATTAAAGAAACTTGTCTCATAATTCTTTCCTCTTAATTCATTGATAAAGATGGTTTCATTGAGTTCTCTTCCCTTGTCACCTGCTGCATAATCAGGATTCTCCAAGACTCCTTCCGCAACCTTCTTTAATTCCAATGAAAAGCTTGCAACTTTTTTGAAATAAGCATCATACGGAGCTTTTATTTCCGGATTTGCCGCAATCTCTTTCAATCGCTCTGAAACAAGTTCAAAGCGTTCTTTATACTCTTCGTTATTTTTTTTGTTAAATTCGTAGTAGTTCATAATTTTTCCTTTATGATAATTTTCCCTTAAAATTTTATCAACGCATTCCAAGCACAAATGTGCCGATCCAGCAAACTCCTGCAAGAATTGTCGCAATCAACGCGATGTGCGGGATTAACTGAAATGAATTCTCTTCTCTTGTGCTCTGAAAAGAAACTACAAGATTGACTAATAATATCAGAATTGCCAAAATTCCCACACTTCCATAATAAGTCGAAAGCTGTCCCTTTGCCCGATAGGCAAGATAAATCATGATGATATACAACAGCAACAGAACGCCTGCCACACATAAGGCAACAATTCCTTTTTTCGATTGCGTTTTCTCTGTAAATTTAAACCGATTTTTTTTGCGAAATGGCATTATTCATTCTCCACGGATCTATATTTGTTCCACACCCGGTGAGCGATTGCATAAACCACTGCTCCTACAAACGTACCGATGGTGTTTAAAAGCATATCATCCACATCGAAGATTCCAAGTCTCAAACATAATTGAAGTGATTCCACCAGGAGACTGAAACAAAATCCTGTCAACGTGGTCAGCAATATGCTTTTTGTCTTTTTCATCAGCATCGGAAAGAAAAATCCAAATGGTACAAAGGCTATTACATTCCCGAATACATTTAACAGAAACGCCTTCCATCCTATGATATCAATATGATTCCAGAATCGCTTAATCTCCTTGAGCAGAGTCAGATTATAGCGATATTCTCCTTTTGGGCCTCTCCCCATCGCCTCAGCAAAAAACAAAAAATAAAACAGAAACATTAAATAAACGATGAAAATACAAACCCCAATGATTGTGCGTCTTCTGTCTCTATTGCATGGTCTAGTGGCAACCATACTGTTCGTAGTAAGCATCGATGGAAGCCTTTAAAGCATCATCAATTACCACTCTGCCCTGGCAATCTCTGTTGTACAGGCATTCTACTACTTCTTCCATTGTTACAATGGCATTGCCTTCAAAACCATATTTCTCTTTGATTTCGTCCAAAGCAGATACTTTTCCACCAAGTCCGACTTCCATACGATTCAATGAAACCATCAAACCTACGATGGTCACATCTGCAGCACCCTTTACCTTTGGCACGGTTTCTTCCATTGATTTACCGGAGGTGGTCACATCTTCAATCATGATTACGCGATCGCCGTCTTTTAACTTTGTACCAAGGAAGCTTCCCTTGTCTGCGCCATGATCTTTTTCTTCTTTTCTATCTGAGCAATAGCGTACTTCTTTTCCATAAAGTTCGCTGTATGCGATGGCTGTTACAACTGCAAGCGGAATTCCTTTGTATGCCGGTCCGAAGAGCACATCAAAGTCATCTCCATAGCAATCATGAATTGCTTTTGCATAATATTCTCCGAGACGTTTCAACTGCGCACCGGTTACATATGCGCCTGCATTCATAAAAAACGGAGACTTTCTCCCACTCTTAAGGGTAAAATCTCCAAACTTTAATACATCACTTTCTATCATAAATTCAATAAACTCTGACTTATACTGTTCCATGGTATTCTCCTTCTTTATATGTGCACATCATTTGCACAATTTCCCTTGTAGTTTAGCACAGTTTCGGGTTCTTGGGAAGAAGAAGCCCGAAAATAAGAGCGACGATTTTATTTGATATCACACTTATTTTTTTATGCAACTTGCTTTATTAAACAAAAAAGAGAAAAATTCATCTTTCGAAAAATTTTTCTCTTTTTTAAAAAAATTTTTAAATTATTATTTCCAGCTTACAATGCAATATCCGTCCTTCAAACCATCGCGATTGCGCTCTACATACTTAATGGTTCTAAGAGAATCATTTCCTGTCAACTGAAAACCGGCTGTCTCACGAAATGCAATCACATCGCCAACCTGGAAGTCTGTATCTTTGCACAGGAAGTAATCGCGTACGCCCATCATAATCTCTGCATACTGCTCTTTTTCCAATCCGATTTCATGACGATGATTGGACTCCGTCAATTCGATTGTCTTTCCTGTTGTTAACGTATTGGTATCTGCGTGATATCTATGTCCATCATCCTTTGGAGTCGGCGCATCTCCAACAATATTGGAATACAATTCTTTGATTAACTCTTCTCTGTTTGCCATATTATCACTCCTTGTTTTTTTCTATCATATCTCATTTGTTTATGATTTTTCAACTTTTATCCTAAAAGGTTCTTTCTCTCATAAAAATCAGTAAAGAAATCTTCTCCGTAAGGCCGAATAAAAAACAACTGAAGAAACAGGGTACTAACCTGCTTTTGATATGTTTCATCCTGATTTTCAGCAAGCTCTGCACGCAATTTCTTCGTCAGATTATGCCAAGCTACCAAATAGTTTTCATATTCTTTTAGATTTGGTGTATCCAGCCATTTCTCCAGCTTCATCTTGGTTCGATTGGTTGCCGGGCAACCATCCTTTAAGACGAAATATGAAACCTTATCCTCATCATATTGACGTCCCAACGGAAATAGCCTGCAGATGCCCGGACGATTTGCATGAATACTGCAACGACCAGCATCATTCAAAAATCTGCAAGCCCCTTCGGCGTTCATGCGCAAATGCGGCAAAATCAAGCCATCTTCCACATGCATATCTACTTTTTGTTCTAATAATAACTGTTCGAATTTTTTGTTTAATCCCTTTGTCATCCGATGGATATCATATGGATCTAACAAAATGGTATCTCCCATTCCTTTGCAACACTCCGAGCAACCTTCACAATCATGGCATCCAATGCGCACCATGTCTGCTGCATCATAGAGTTTTCCATCAGAAATCTCTGTAATTCGTGTATCTAATCTCATCCCATCTCTCTCTTACGTCTAGCGAACCGCTCCTATCAAATCTTTGATATCGGAAATATGATAGGTTCTCATATAATCCTCGATTCCTGCTACAATTTTCTCCGTAATCTTCGGATCAAAGAAATTTGCAGTGCCCACAGAAACCATGGTTGCGCCTGCCAAAATCATCTCTAGCGCATCTTCAGTCGAAGCGACGCCGCCCATTCCGATAATCGGAAGTTTGATTGCCGAAGCCACCTGATAAACCATGCGAACCGCAATTGGATGAACAGCCGGACCGCTCATTCCGCCGGTCTTATTTGCCAATGCAAAGGTTCTGCGATGGACATCAATTTTCATACCGGTCAATGTATTGATTAAGGATACCGCATCTGCACCACCGGCTTCACAAGCACGGGCCATTTCAGCAATATCCGTAACATTCGGGCTTAACTTCATTATGATTGGTTGCTTTGCCCGATCCTTTAATAAACGTGTAATATGCTCAGCCTGCTTTGGGTCCTGACCAAAAGCAATTCCGCCTTCTTTTACATTCGGACAGGAAATATTGATTTCGAGAAGGTCTGCGTTGGTATCGCGCAAACGCTCTACCACATCCACATATTCTTCTTCGCTATGGCCACAGACATTCACGATAATCTTTGTATCATATTTCTCTAAAAAGGCCAAATCTCGCTGAATAAAGGTATCAATTCCCGGATTTTGAAGACCGATGGCATTGAGCATACCTGCAGAAGTTTCCGCAACGCGAGGGGTCGGATTTCCGGCCCATGGCTGATTTGCAACACCCTTTGTGGTAACAGCGCCAAGCTTATTTAAATCCACCAGTTCATCAAATTCCATACCGCTTCCAAAGGTTCCGGATGCGACCGTAATCGGATTTTTCATTTGAATACCGCAGAAATCCACTGCAGTATTGATTTTTACATCTGACATATTTTAGTCCCTTTCTACAGTTCGATTTCGTTAGCTAGGAAGACCGGTCCATCGGCGCAGACACGCTTGTTCTTCACCTTAGAATGGTCATCGGTATCCGTACTGTTGCATACACAGGCCAGACATGCACCGATTCCGCAGGCCATACGCTCTTCCATGGAAACATAGCAGGTAATTCCATTCTCGTTCGCATAATCACGCAGTGCACGAAGCATCGGTTTCGGGCCACATGCATAAATCACATCAGCAGTTAAGCCGTTTTCACGAATGGCATCCACAACCGTTCCCTTTGTGCCGACTGCACCATTGTCAGAAGAGATGAAGCATGCGCCCTGCTCTTGAAATTCATCCAAAAGAAACGTATTGTCATCACGATAGCCCATTACAATTTCCATCGGGGTCCGGCAATTGCAGTCATTGATTGCCTTTGCAAGCTGAAGCATCGGAGGCACGCCGATTCCGCCACCGATGACAAGGGCCTTTTTGCCTTCTTCGATTACAAATCCATTTCCTAACGGTCCCAGCAGTCGAATGGTATCGCCCTCTTTTAATCGTGAAAATTCTTCTGTTCCTGTATGCTCTCCGGTTACACGATAAACCAGACGAAGTGTTCCTTCTTTCGAATCAAAACCGCAGAGGCTAATTGGTCTCGGCAACAATTTTGCAGCATTGTTTGTATAGACCGATACAAACTGTCCTGCTTTTGCAGCCGCAGCAATCTGCGGAGCTTTTAATGTTAAATCAAAGATATTGCTTCCCAGCGATTTCTGTGAAATCACCTGTGCAAATTCTTCTATCTTAGCCATGATACTCTCCCTTAATCGTTGATTATTTCAATGCGGATGCAATATCTTCAATCATATCCACAACTGCCATACGAGATGCATCTGCAAAATTTTCAGGTGTGATTCCCTGATTCTGATATTTCTCCTGCTTGTATGCAGCAATGATACCTCTTGATGAATTGATAATAGCACCCAATCCATCTTCGTTAAAGAAGTGTACCAAATCTGCACCCTTTCCACCCTGTGCACCATATCCAGGCACAAGAATAAAGGACTTTGGCATCACCTTACGCAAGAGTTTTCCCTGCTCAGGATATGTTGCACCTACAACAGCGCCCACATAGCTATAGGAATCGCCCATGCAATCTGCGCCCCACTCAGCGACCTTCTCGCCTACCAACTGATACAATGGCTTACCATCAATCTCTCTGTCCTGGAATTCTCCGCTGGATGGATTCGAAGTCTTAACGAGGATGAAGATACCCTTCTTCTCTTCTTTACATACATCCACAAACGGCTTGATTCCGTCTGTTCCAAGATATGGATTGACTGTGGCAAAATCCTCTGAAAAAGTAGAAAAGGATTTGCTTCCGATTTGAACTTTTCCGAGATGTCCGGTTGCATAAGCTGCTGATGTGGAACCGATATCACCACGCTTTACATCACCGATGACAACCAAATCTTTCTCGTGACAATAATCAACAGTCTTCTGGAACGCTTTTACACCTTCTACGCCAAACTGCTCATACATTGCAATCTGAGGCTTAACAGCAGGGATTAAATCATAAGTTGCATCTACAATTGCTTTGTTGAACTGAAAAATTGCTTCTGCAGCTCCTGCAGGTGTTTCTCCAAATTCTGCAAATGCAGCCTTTTGAATATGTTCCGGTACATAAGAAAGCATCGGATCAAGTCCTACTACGATTGGGGCATTGGTCTTTTTGATTTTCTCTACTAATTTGTTGATCATGTTTTTGGATATCCTTTCTCTTCTTGTCTGCAAAAACGGAGATGCAAATGCATCTCCGTCATACAATTTTTTGCCTATTATTTTGCTGCTATGACATCAGACATATCAAAACGTCCCTCGCTTTTGCCACACAAAAATTTTGCAGCTTCCACAGCTCCCTTTCCAAAAATGCTTCTGGAATATGCTGTATGCTGTAACGTAATGACTTCGTCCTGTCCGGCAAAGATGACATCATGCTCACCTACGATACTACCGCCGCGCACTGCGGAAATCCCGATTTCATGCGGATCTCTCTTCTTGCGCACCTGACTTCTGTCATATACATATTCATAATCATCATCTAATGCTTCATTGATGCAGTCTGCCAAAGCGATTGCAGTACCGCTTGGTGCATCAAGCTTTTGATTATGATGCTTCTCAACGATTTCAATATCAAAACCTGAGGTTGCAAATACCTTTGCAGCCTTCTTTAATAAATCCATTAAAGTATTGATACCAAGTGACATATTTGCGGATTTCAAAACTGCACAATGCTTTGCAGCTTCTTCCACTCTTGCCAATTGCTCATCAGAAAGTCCTGTTGAACAAAGTACCACCGGCATAGCATTTTCTTCACAAAAATCCAACAGGTCATCCACTGCATTGGCATTGGAGAAATCGATTACCACATCGGCAGCCACATCACATTCCTTGATGCTCTTAAATACAGGATAATCATTTTGAATTCCATCATATAAATCAATACCTGCAACGATTTCTACATCTGCATCTTCTTTGCAAATCGCGCTGATGCACTGTCCCATACGACCGTTGCAGCCGTGCATAATAATTCTAGTCATTTGCCAAATCTCCCTACATCAAACCTCTGCTCTTTAAAACTTCAGCAAGCTTTGCCTTTGCAGCCTCGCCCATCGGGCTCATAGGCATACGAAGCGGTCCGACATCAAGTCCCATCAGGTTCATAGCAGTCTTAACAGGAATCGGGTTTACCTCTGAGAATAATGCATCTACAAGTGGTAATCCTGCCAACTGGATTTCGCGGGCTTTCTCAAGATTTCCATCAAAGAATGCCTGACACATATCGTGTACATTCTTTGGCTCAATATTACTCCATACGGAAATTACACCGATTCCACCGATGGACATCAAAGGAACCACAAGTCCGTCTTCTCCGGAATAAAGCTCCAACTTTCCGTCTGTTAAATACATTGTCTTAGAAGCCTGAGCCATATTTCCTGTTGCTTCTTTTAAACCTACGATATTGCTCTTGGTCTTAACCAATTCTGCAACTGTTTCAGGTAAAATATTTGTGCCTGTACGGCTTGGCACGTTATAAAGAATGATTGGCAATTTTGTATTGTCTGCAATTTCAGAATAATGCGCAATTAAACCGGCCTGAGTTGCCTTATTATAATAAGGTGTTACAATCAGTAATCCGTCTGCGCCAAAACCTTCAGCTTCCTTTGAAAGCTGAATTGCAGTCTTTGTACAATTAGAACCGGTTCCTGCCACTACAGGTACACGATGCTTTGTAAATTCTACCGCAGCCTTGATTACATCAGCGTGCTCTTCCATTGTAAGAGTTGCGCTTTCACCGGTGGTTCCTGCGATTACAATACAGTCTGTACCACCGTCAATCTGTCGGTTAATCATTTCTTCTAACTTATCAAAATTAACGTCTCCGTTCGCCTTCATCGGTGTAACAATTGCAACACCTGCGCCGTTAAAAATTGCCATCCTCTTATCCTCCTAGATTATTTTTCTGAGGCAATATGGTAGATTTCGTCTGCCAAATCGCGAAGTTCATCATTTAAAACACGTCCTGTAAAGATCAAAGTGGTCTCTTCCGGTTTTGAATTCACCAGATTCTTGATGAGATCCATAGAAATCAGCCCTCTGTCTACCAGACCCAAAAGCTCATCAAATACAACAAAAGTGCTTTCCCCTGTGGTCACAACCTTTTTTCCGTATTGAAAACCATTTACCAGATTAACGCTTTCTTCTTCTTTTTCTTCCGGAGAAAGATCATCAAAACAAGCATCCATTTTTGCAAAGCGGAATCGCTTAATCTCCGGCTCTAATCTGTCCAGAAATGCACCTTCTGCTTCGTCTTCTTTTTTCTTTAAAAACTGGGTTATAATTACGTTTTGTCCCTCGCAAGCCGCGCGGATTGCTGCACCGAATGCGGCTGTAGATTTACCACGGCCATCGCCGTAATAAATAATAATGGCACCCTTTCCCATAATTACCTCCAAATTTATCACATTCCCTGATACTTTGCAATCATCAAAGCATTACTGTTTCTTTGCAATATTCGCACGCTTGCGAAGGGTCGGATCTAAGATTCTCTTACGAATACGAAGATTTTCAGGAGTTACCTCCAAAAGTTCATCCGTATCAATAAAATCCAACGCCTGTTCCAAACTAAGCACCTTCGGCGGAACCAGAGTCAATGCCTCATCAGCCGAAGAAGAACGTGTATTTGTGAGATGTTTCTTTTTGCATACGTTTAATTCAATATCCTCTGCTCTTGCAGACTGTCCGATAACCATTCCGGAATATACTTTCTCGCCTGCTCCGATAAACAAGGTTCCTCGATCCTGCGCTGAGAACAATCCGTATGCAACAGATTCTCCTGTTTCAAACGCAATCAAAGATCCTGTCGAACGATAAGCAATATCGCCGCGATAACTGTCATATCCGTCAAAAATCGTATTGATAATACCATTTCCCTTTGTATCGGTCATAAATTCACCGCGGTATCCAATCAATCCACGGGCTGGAATGCGGAATTCAATTCTGGTATAACCACCTGCGATGGAACCCATATTCTGCAGCTCGCCCTTTCTCTGCTGAAGCTTACTGATTACAGCACCGGAGAATTCGTCCGGTACATCTACGTAAGCAATTTCCATCGGCTCTAACAGTTTTCCGTTTTCGTCTTTCTTATAAAGAACTTCCGCCTTGGATACTGCAAACTCATATCCCTCACGACGCATATTCTCGATTAATACCGATAAATGTAATTCTCCACGACCGGAAACCTTTAATGAATCCGGGCTGTCCGTATCTTCCACACGCAATGAAACATCTGTATTTAATTCCCTCATCAAACGCTCTCTGATATGGCGGGAGGTTACATATTTTCCCTCCTGTCCTGCAAACGGACTATCGTTTACAATGAAGTTCATAGAAATCGTCGGCTCGGAAATCTTCTGGAATGGAATTGCATTCGGTGCATCCACTGCACAGATGGTATCTCCGATTTTCAAATCTGCGATACCGGAAATTGCTACAATCGAACCAATTCCTGCTTCATTTACATCCACACGATTCAAGCCTTCAAATTCGTAAAGCTTGCTGATGCGAACCTTCTCCTTGCGGTCCGGCTCATGATGGTTCACTACGATGGCTTCCTGGTTTACTTTAATGGAACCATTGTCCACCTTTCCGATACCGATACGTCCTACATATTCATTATAATCAATGGTAGAAATCAATACCTGGGTTCCAAGTTCCGGATCACCTTCCGGAGCAGGAATATAATCTACGATGGTCTCAAAGAGAGGAATCATATCTTTTCTTTCATCATCGAGATTTAACATTGCATATCCATCTCTTGCAGATGCATATACAAATGGGCAATCCAACTGCTCATCAGAAGCATCCAGATCCATGAATAATTCCAATACTTCGTCGATAACCTCATCCGGTCTTGCCTCCGGACGGTCAATCTTGTTGATGCAGACAATAACCGGCAGATTGAGTGCCAAAGCCTTCATCAATACGAATTTTGTCTGTGGCATGGTTCCTTCAAAGGCATCAACCACCAATACCACTCCGTTTACCATCTTCAGTACACGTTCTACTTCACCACCGAAATCAGCATGACCCGGGGTGTCGATGATATTAATCTTGGTTCCCTTGTACCAAACCGATGTATTTTTTGAAAGAATTGTGATCCCACGCTCACGCTCAATATCATTTGAATCCATGACACGCTCTTGTACTTCCTGGTTTTCTCTGAAAACACCGGACTGCTTTAACAGTTCGTCTACCAGCGTGGTTTTACCATGGTCTACATGGGCAATAATCGCAATGTTTCTGATATCTTCTCTCTTTGTAATCATGTATTTTACCTCTAATCTAATTCATCCTAAAATCACACGGTTACTCATTTTAGTACAAAAAATACAGTCGGTCAAGAGTCTCGCCTTTTGAACTATAGTTTTTGAATTCGTTCAAGGGCTTCCAATGTATTTTCGTAATTACCGAATGCAGTCAATCTAAAATATCCTTCACCGTGTGGTCCAAAGCCTGATCCCGGCGTTCCAACCACATTTGCACGATTCAAAAGGTCATCAAAGAAATCCCAGGAGGACATCTGCTCCGGAGTTTTCAGCCAAATATATGGTGCGTTTACTCCGCCATAAACTGTATATCCCGCCTTTGAGAGGCCTTCTTTAATTGCCTTGGCATTTTTCATATAGTAAGCAACCTGTTCCTTCAGCTGAGCCTTTCCTGCTTCTGAATAAACTGCTTCTCCTGCACGTTGTACAATATACGGTGCGCCATTGAATTTCGTACCGTGGCGACGTGCCCATAACCCATGAAGTGAAACATCACCGCACTTTAAGTCCTTTGGCACAACCGTAAATCCAAGTCTCACACCAGTAAATCCCGCATTTTTTGAAAAGCTTCTCAACTCGATTGCACAGCTTCTTGCTCCGTTACATTCATAAATCGAATGCACAACATCGGCCTCTGAAATATATGCTTCATAAGCAGCATCATACAAAATCACGGCTCCGATACGATTTGCATAATCAACCCATTCCTGCAACTGCGCCTTGGTCAAGGTGGTACCGGTAGGATTATTCGGGCAGCAGATATATATCAAATCCGGTGTTTCCTTTGGAAATTCCGGCACAAATCCGTTTTCTGCTGTTGTTGGCATATAAATAACCTTTGACCAGGTTTCTGTCTTGAAATCATAATCTCCACAGCGTCCGGCCATGGCATTGGAATCTACATATACAGGATAAACCGGATCGCATACAGCAATCTTGTTGTCAGTCGCAAAAATTTCCTGAATATTGGCAGAGTCACTTTTTGCTCCATCAGATACGAAAATCTCATCTGCGGAAATATCACAGCCTCTTGCAATATAATCATTCTTTGCAATGGTTTCTCTCAAAAAGGCATATCCCAAATCCGGAGCATATCCATGAAAGGTTTCTGCCTGTCCCATTTCATCTACTGCCTTGTGCAACGCCTCGATAATCGCCGGAGCAATCGGCTGCGTCACATCTCCGATGCCCAGACGAATAATCTTTGCATCCGGATTTGCCTCCTGATAGGCATTTACCTTTTTGGCAATGGTGCTGAAAAGATAGCTTCCAGGCAGTTTCAAATAATTTTCATTCACTTTGTACATAGTAAAGTCTCCTTAAACCTTTAGATGATTATTTCATTGTTACAGTATCTAATCCCCTTATTATCAATTACTGTTCAACGCGACAATCATTTGCGCGGTTTCAATAAGACCGGTTCCGTTCTCCATCGAACGTTGCTGAATATATCGATGAGCGGCATCTTCCGACATTTTGTTTCGCTCCATCAACAAGGCTTTTGCCTGATTTAACAGGGCTTGATCTTCCTTCGTTCGCACCTTAGGCTTTCGCTTTTGCTTTTTGCGCAACCGATACAAGGACTCATCCATCATGCGAACTGTTTCTAACAGGTCATGTACCTGAAGCGGCATCCCCAAAACCACAACGGATTCCGGAGCACTGTCGCAGATTTCCGCGGATGCCACAAGAAGCATTCGGTTATCATTGGTCAGATACTCGTTTAATTCCGAATACATCATATCCGAAAAGCGTGGTCCGCAGATCAATATCGAATGGTCCAATGCAGCCATTGCTTGCAGCGCAGCCGCACCGGAAGAAACTGCTGCCGTTACGGTATAGCCACTTTGTCCGAGCAACTTTTTGATTTTCAAAGCCACTTCCTGTTTCGGAAACGCAACTACTAAACTACTCAAAGGATGATCTCTCCCATTTAGATTTTATACAAATATTCATCCAATTCCCATTGGGATACTTGCTTTCGATAAGTCTCCCACTCTTCTTTCTTTGCACGAACATAGGTTGAGACAATATGATCTCCCAAAACGTCCTGTATAAATCTGTCCTTTGTCAATTCGTCAATTGCCTCTTCCAGATTAGAAGGTAGCGCTTCGATTCCGTATTGCTCTTTGCCCAAAGAAGATAAATCAAAAATATTTCCTTGAATTTCCGCAGGCGGTGCAATGCGATTGGTAATTCCATCCATACCGGCCGCAATGCATACTGCAAGCGCAAGATATGGATTTGCTGCCGCATCCGGATTTCTCAATTCAATTCTCGTTGATTCCCCGCGAGATGCAGGAATACGAATCAGCGGGCTTCGGTTTGCGGAAGACCAGGCGATATAAGTCGGTGCCTCGTATCCCGGAACCAGTCTTTTATAGGAATTGACGATTGGATTCGTAATCAGACTCATTCCTTTGATATGCTTCATCAAGCCACCGATAAAATAATAAGCCTCTGAGCTGATACCCAGTTCCGAATCCGGATCATCAAAGATATCCTTTCCATCTTTTGAGAGAGACATATTGATATGCATACCGCTTCCGGCATATTCCGTCTTTGGCTTTGGCATAAAGCTGGCAAACAATCCATGACGCTTTGCAATGGTTTTCACTGCAAGTTTAAATGTCATAATATTATCTGCTGTCACCAGTCCCTCTTCGTATTTGAAATCAATTTCGTGTTGTGCCGGTGCAGTCTCATGATGAGATGATTCCACTTCAAAATCCATATCCTGAAGATTCAAAACCATATCACGTCTGGCATTCTCGCCTAAATCCACCGGTCCAAGGTCAAAATATCCACCCTTTTCATGAGTGATCGTAGTCGGCTGACCATTCTCATCCTGATGGAATAAAAAGAATTCCAACTCCGGTCCCACGTTAATGGTATATCCTGCCTCTTCCACTTTTTTTAATTGCTGTTTCAAAATATATCGCGGATCGCCTTCGAAAGGTGTGCGATCTGCTCGATACACATCACAGATCAAACGCGCCACACGGCCCTGCTGCGGTCTCCACGGAAAAATCACAAAGGTGTCAGGATCAGGATACAAATACATATCACTCTCTTCGATTCTGACAAATCCCTCGATGGAAGAACCGTCAAACATGATTTCATTGTTTAAAGCCTTTTCCAGCTGGCTCACTGTGATTGCAACATTCTTTAATGTGCCGAAAATATCTGTAAACTGAAGACGGATAAATTCCACATCCTCTTCTTCCGCCAATCGGATAATATCCTCTTTCGTATATTTCATCGTACTCTCCTTTATTCGCATAGTTTGCGGATTTCGTCAAAAGAAAGGTTTCCCCCAAACAAATCCAAAGCACTGCCCACTGTAAAATTCATGCGATTGCGCCCTAGATTTCGAATGGTTTCAATATCCTCTAAATTATGAATTCCGCCTGCATATGTCACCGGAATCTGATCCCAATCCGATAACAGCTGCACCAAACGTTTCTCAATTCCATTATTCTTGCCTTCCACATCCACTGCATGAATCAAGAACTCATTACAATATGTTGCAAATTCTTCTAATACCGGGACACAGATACGTTCCTTTGTCAGATTTTGCCATCGGTCCGTTACGATATAATATCCGGCAGGACCCACTCCTTCCTTTGCCTCACAGTAGCGACAGGATAAATCCAGTACCAAATGCTTTTTTCCAACAGCCTCATACAGGCGACGCAAATTCTCATAATTTACGCTTCCACCCGAAAAGACATAGCTTGTGACAATCACATGGCTTGCTCCTGCATCTAAGAACTCATCCGCATTCTCCGGCGTGATACCGCCGCCTACCTGCAATCCGCCCGGATAAGCCTTCAGCGCGGATAGGGCAGCTTTCTTAGTGGCCTCATACCCATCAGTGCCTTCCTTGTTTAACAAAATGACATGACCGCCGGAAAGTCCGTGGCTTGCATAAAGTTTCGCATAATAGGCCGCATCCTTTTGAGATACGAAATTTTCTTTTTGCGCCCCGCTTTTGTCCTTCAGCGTGCTCCCCACAATTTGTTTCACTTTTCCATCATGAATATCAATACATGGACGAAACTGCATTTTCTACTCCTCCAAAGAATCTTTTATAATCGTCTTGTAGATTGTATCCTCGCTGCTTAATCGATTGTAACAAATTCCTACGTAGGCATCTCTTTCCACATACCACCCCGCTGCCTTCATCATCTTCGAATCAGAAGAAATCTTAACTGCCACAGGAAATGTGCGATCTGTTTCCTCATCATGATAATACAAAATATCATCCGGATGGGATTTTATATATCCCTCCGGTAGAAAATCCGTAATATCTGCGAATGCGCCAAATTCCAACATGGCTTCACTGTAACTTTCATCAAAGAACATGACATCCACTGTCTGAGCCGCCAATACCGTCTGCACCTTAATACGACCGGCATTTGAAGAACTGGCTTCATACTCATCGCCTATATAGATTCCGTTTTCCACATCAATCTGATAATCTGAAGCATCAAAATCACATTCTGCCAGTAACTGATCCAGATAAGACTGTAATTCTTCTGTTTCTTCAGTTGAACTGGCATTGATTACCATCATGCTTACAGCCGGATCCTTATGGACAACCAAATGATGAATCCAATAGCCCACAAATGCAATTGCTGCAATGATGATTACTGTAACCAATCCATAATATTGTATATAATACTCCACCTTTTTCTTTGGTGTGAGTCCTTTCATTTGTTCAAACATGCATAATCCTCCAAACTAATTCTAAATTATACACCATACTTTCCCTTCAAAAAAGAGGAAATTATCGCATTTGGTTGACAAATCATACCTTATCGGCATAAATTTAATAATACTTAATATAATAAAAAGGAATAATAACATGACACCAATGAAACTGCAGACAAAGGATATTTTGACCTTCGCTGTCGAGCTTGGGCTGACAATGCTAGAAAGCGGCGCGGAGATTTTTCGAATCGAGGAATCCATTATCCGAATTCTTCAAGCATATGAAATAAAGCATTTTGATGTATATGTGCTCTCTAACGGAATCTTCGCCAGTGCAAATGAGGATGCGGATGATGCTTGCTCTCTCGTTCGTCACATGCCGAAAAATTCGGTCAATTTAGGACGAATTGCAGATTTAAATCAGCTCAGCCGCGAAATCTGCGACAGAAAAATAGATCTCGAAGAAGGTTGGAAGCGATTGAAAGCCATTCGCGTACAGGACACTTATTCAAACAAGGTTTTGATTTTATCCTGCGCCATCGGCAGCGGTTGCTTCTGCTATCTGTTCGGTGGTTCGCCTCTCGATAGCATCTTCGCTTTTATCTTAGGCGCCTTAGAAGAATTTTTGCTAATTCAGATGAATCGTGCAAGATTCTCCCGCTCCATCGCTCAAATTTTTGGAAGTATGTTTGTGACAGCAGGCAGCTTTTTGACCTCTTTCTTAGCAGGGCTTGCGTTGCAACGCGACAAAATCATTATCGGAGCGATTATGATTCTGGTTCCGGGAATTATGTTTACAACTGCCATTCGCGATATCTATAACGGTGATTACTTAAGCGGTGCCATCCACCTATTGGATGCCCTTTTAACCGCACTTTGCATTGCTGCCGGCGTGGTCATTATGATCTTTTTGTTTCAGCATTTTGGAATGGAGGTGGCATTATAATGTTCAGTACGTTATTGACTTTTATCATACAATTTATCGTTGCAGCTGTTGCCACCATCGGATTTGCATTCATCTTTAACGCACCGAGAAAAGAAATGGCTTTATGCGGCCTTACCGGTGCAATCGGTTGGCTGGTGTATTATATTTCATTCTACTGTGCGGATTTCAATCCGGTGGCGGCTTCTTTGATTGCCACAGGAATCCTGACCATCTTTGCCCGGATTTTTGCCGTAAAACGACAAAATCCCGTCACCATATATCTGATGACGGGAATCTTCCCATTAGTACCGGGTGCAGGAATTTACTACACCGCATATTATTTAATTTCCGGAGATCGAGCTGCTTTTGCCGCAAAGGGAACCGAAACCCTCGAGATTGCGATTGCAATCGTCTTCGGTATCATCTTCGGAACTGCGATTCCGCAGGTATTATTTCACAAACTATTCGGAAAGCGAGCATAACGCATAGCGTTACTCGCTTTCTTTTTTTGCTTCCATAATTGCCTGATTCAATTGAAGCATCTTTTCGTCCAAATCAGATACGATTGCCGCACAAGTACGCAAATCACGGCTGATATACTCCGGCGCATCTCCCTCAAACTTGTAGTAGATCTTGTGCTCAAGACTTGCCCAGAAATCCATGGCGATGGTTCGAATCTGGATTTCAACCTTCGTATTAATGACGCGATCCGATAAAAAAATCGGAACGGTCACCAACATATGATAACTCTTATATCCGCTGTCCTTTGGATGCTTAATATAATCTTTTACTGAAACGACAGTTAAATCGTTCTGTGCACCAATCATTTCTGCCAAGCGATAAATATCCGAGTTAAATGAGCAAACCACTCGAATTCCTGCGATATCATTGCAGTGGTCAATCATATTTTCAATCGTACTCTCATAACCGCCTCTTTTCAGCTTCTTTACGATGCTTTCCGGCGATTTGATACGTCTTTTAATATATTCAATTGGATTATAGTTATGAATATGAACAAATTCGTCATTTAATATTTCGAGTTTTGTTCCCACTTCTTTCAATGCAGAATTATAAAGAAACATGACGGTTTCCCAATCATCAATTCCATCCTGCAAAATTATTTTTGAATCATCCATGTTGAATGGTTCCTTTCTCTCTTTATTTTTAAAAAGAATAATCCCTATCTCTATTATAGCAATTTGTCATATGATAAGAAAGTACTAGTTTTAATCATCTTCTTCCAGAATCGACATTTCCAAATAGTCAAACTCCACCGCTTCCATAAAGTTATGCTTTGTAAAGCGGGTCTTTGCATGAGCAAGGAAATCCTGCTCATTTTTCTTTAACCAATATGGCTCTGCCAGATTCCATTTATGACAAATTGCTTCTAAGGCATGTAGCACCTTATGTGTCCTGGTATCTTTTGTGATATCTTCAACGACATCCTGTTTTAGGAGTTTTGCTCCCCGGTACATACGAAACCATACTTTCATACTTCCTGATTCCCTTCGGTAGTGTAACCTGTTACCTTTGTCTGTGGCACTCATACATCAAAAGTCCCGCGGAAATGGCAGCATTTAATGATTCTAACTTGCCTTCCATCGGAATCCGAATATAAATATCGGCTAAATCTGCAATTTCTTTAGATAAGCCGTTCCCTTCATTTCCAATCAAAAATCCTGTGGGCTTTGTATAATCATAGCCATCATAGGAATTTTCCCCCTTCAGATGTGCCGCATATAATGACACGCCTGCTGCCTTTAACTGCGCAATGGTATCCGGCAGATTCTCTGCGACCACAAAAGGCACACGATAAATGCTTCCCATTGTGGAACGAATGGTTTTAGGATTAAATAAATCCACTGTATTTTTGGACATGATAACCGCCGTCACTCCGGCGCCCTCTCCCGTACGCATCATCGTCCCGAGATTTCCCGGATCCTGAATATCTTCTAAGATCAAAAACATTGGACAATCTGCTTTTAATAGCTTCTCCAACAAGTAGACAGGCTTTCTTACCACAGCGAGAATTCCTTGCGGAGTCTGGGTATCTGAAACCATCTTAAAAAGCGCATCCGATAAGGTCTCAAGTAGAATTTCTCCCTTTGCAATCTGATTGCTGAGTGCATCCGTAATCTGATGATATTTGTCTGCTTCTTTTGCAAGAAAGCTTTCGGATACATAGATTTCCTTAAGCAATTCTGTCGGTGTCTCTTCCACCATCTTGCTTCCCTCAGTCACAAAAGCACCTTGATTTCTGCGCTCTTTCGCCTTGGTCTGCAATGCAATTAGATTTTTGATATGCTTATTGTCTTTGCTTGTGATCATCCAAAAAACCTCGTTCTCAAAAAAAGAGCCTGCATTTTGGTGCAGGCTCTTTCTCAAATTCTAATGTTTCGGCAATTAAACCAATGACTTTGAAATTTCAACCATGTAATCATCAACTGACTTCTTCATAGCAAGTGCTTCGTCAATATCATAGTCAACAAATTCTCCGTGAGAATGTGCGATTACGCGGTTTGTCTTTCCTTCGCAAAGAAGATCAACGGCCATAGCACCCATAGTAGTCGCATAAACACGATCCTTACATGTTGGGCTTCCACCTCTTTGCATATGTCCTAAAATAGTTGCACGAGTTTCAACACCGGTTGCCTCTTCGATTCTCTTCGCCATGCTCTGAGAATGTCCAACACCTTCTGCATTAATGATAATGAAATGCTGCTTGCCCATCTTTCTTGCATTTGCAACTCGATCGATGATGCGCTGCTCATCATAATCATATTTTTCAGGAAGAAGAATCTCTTCTGCTCCGTTTGCAAGACCGCACCATAATGCGATATGTCCGGCTCCACGGCCCATAACTTCGATAATGGAACATCTCTCATGAGAAGTAGAAGTATCACGAATCTTGTCAATTGCTTCCATAGCTGTATTCACAGCAGTATCAAATCCGATGGTGTAATCGGTACAAGCAATATCCAAATCGATGGTTCCCGGAAGTCCGATTGTGTTGATTCCTAAAGCAGCCAACTTCTGTGCGCCCTGGAAAGAACCATCTCCACCGATTACTACGATTGCATCGATTCCGTGCTTCTTACAAATTTCAGCACCCTGCTGCTGACCCTTTTCGGTGATAAATTCCATGCAACGAGCGGTCTGTAAAATTGTACCACCGCGAGAAATTGTATCTGAAACGCTTGTAGTGTCCATATCAATAATTTCTTCGTTCAAGAGACCTGCATATCCTCTCTTGATTCCTTTTACTTTCTTTCCTTTCGAAAGAGCCTGACGAACAACGGCACGAATTGCAGCATTCATTCCAGGTGCATCCCCACCACTGGTCAATACGGCGATTGTATTAATTTCCTTAGCCATTCTGATTGTATCTCCTTAATTTCACAAAATTATAAACTCAGTCAAATCTATTCTATTATACATTATAATTTTTGTTTTTCAAGTGTGGTCGTTAAACAAATAACAATATTAAGTCGTTATTTTCTTTTCCTGCACCACGATATCTTTCTCCGGAATCACCTGCGACAACAATGCAATCAAATCAGAATCTGCTTTCACAGACATTCTGCTTCCCAAGCGCTTCATTGCTTTATCCGCATTGATATAGATGATGACCTCATCTCTTCCGTCTGAGCCACGTAGCAAATTCATAATCTCTGTTTCCTTTGCTTCGTAATCTTCCACAGTTTCAAATCTCAGCCACAAATCCTTTTGCGTCTCATCAAATGGAATGATGCGATCACAAATAATCTTGCCTTCCGAATCCGCTTCCACAGAAGCGCGACCTGTCACAAAGACCTTTGCATCCGTCTGAATATAAGGCTTGTAACGTTCATAGGATTTCGCAAATACCAGCACTTCCACCGCTCCGGAAAGGTCTTCTAATGTGAAGATTCCCATGGCCTGATTGCGCTTCGTATATTTCTCGGTTTTTTCCGAAATCAAGCCACCCACAATCACCTTCTCGCCATCGGCAATCTTGGTCTCATTAGTATCGGCATCAATCATAAAATCTGTCGCCTGCGCCGTGACACTTTTCTTCATCTTATCAATATATTCTTCCAACGGATGACCGCTTAGATAAATGCCAAGCACTTCCTTTTCGAATCCAAGCATGATTTCTTTGTCAAATTCGCCCACATCCGGATAAGAAAGTTCAAATTCTTTTTTCTCTTCTTCTCCTACCAAATCAAAGAGGCTCATCTGCCCTGACAGCGAATCCTTTTTCTCTTTATTCACAGAATCAATCAGCTGTGCATGAATCGTGATCATCTGCTTTCTGGTGCCATCTAAACTATCGCAGGCACCGGCTTTAATCAAATTTTCCACGGCTCGCTTATTGATATCTCTTCCTGTCACACGGCGTACGAAATCCTGTAGTGTCGTAAAGGGTCCGCCACTTTCGCGCTCCTCAAAAATCGCATCGATGACCGGTCTTCCCAAGCTGCGAATGGCATACAGGCCATAGCGTACGCAACCGTTTTCTGCAGAGAATTCTCCTGTTCCGCTGTTAATATCCGGCGGCAATACCTGAATTCCCATCTCGCGTGTCTGAGCCAGATATTCTGCCAGCTTCGTGGAATTGTCGATTACTGATGTCATCAGTGCTGCCATATATTCCACCGGATAATAATATTTCAGCCACGCAGTCTGCATACTGATTACTGCATAAGCTGCTGCATGGGATTTATTAAACGCATATTCCGCGAAACTTACCATGCGATCATAGATTCCATTTGCCACATCCTCCGGAATGCCATTGTTCACGCAGCCTTTGATCTTGCGTTCCTTGCTGCCGTATACGAAATACTGACGTTCCTCATCGATGACATATTTCTTTTTCTTACTCATGGCACGTCGAATGTTATCCGCCTGTCCCATGGTATATCCTGCAAGCTGCTGCACGATTTGCATAACCTGCTCCTGATAGACAATGCAACCGTAGGTTGGCTCAAGAATCGGCTTTAACATTGGTGTGGCATATTGCACTTCTTCCCCGCTGTTTTTGCCTTTGATATAATCCGGAATAAAGTCCATCGGGCCCGGACGATAAAGAGAAATTCCTGCCACAATATCTTCAAAACTCTGCGGCTTTAATTCCTTCATGAAGCCTTGCATACCGCCTGATTCCAGCTGGAACACGCCGGCAGTCTTACCTGTACCGATGAAATCCAAAGTTCCCTTATCATTGAAATCAATATGATCAATATCCACATCAATCCCTTTGGATTTCTTGATATTTTTCACAGCATCCTTTAATACGGTCAGCGTACGTAGGCCCAAAAAGTCCATCTTCAAAAGGCCCAGCTCCTCCAGCTGCACCATATTGTATTCTGCTGTCGGGCTTCCGTCATTTGCTCTTCCAAGCGGCACATAATCGCTTGCCACTCCGGGATAAATAACCACACCGGCCGCATGGACGGAGGTATGGTTTGGAAGTCCTTCCAGACGCTTGCACATATCAATCATCTCGTGAATCTGCGGGTCGGATTCATAGATTCCGCGGAATTCCGGATTCTTCTGCAATGCTTTTTCGATAGTGATATTCAGTTCCTGCGGCACCATCTTTGCCAGTCGGTCGGTCTCTGAATACGGAAAATCCAAAGCCTTTCCAACGGATTTAATTACACCGCGCGCAGCCATGGTTCCAAATGTCACAATCTGCGTTACTGAATCCTTACCATACTTTTCCTGTACATATTCAATCGCACGATAGCGCTCTGCGTACTCGAAATCCACGTCAATATCAGGCATGGAGACACGTTCCGGGTTCAGGAAACGTTCAAAGAGTAACTGATATCGCACCGGATCAATATTCGTAATTCCGGTACAATAGCAAACACGACTGCCCGCCGCAGAACCACGTCCCGGGCCAACCCAGCAATCATGGGTACGAGCCCAATTGATATAATCCCATACGATCAGAATGTATTCAACGAATCCCATCTTTTTGATGATACCGAGCTCATATTGCATATCCTCATAAATCTTCTGACACTCTTCATCCGTATATTCACCGGTATTGCGGTATTTTTCTTCGAATCCCTTGTCACATAGTGCATTTAAGAATTCCCATGCACTGTCATATCCATCCGGCACTTCATACTTCGGGATCTTATAATCACCAAATTTCAATTCCACATGACATCGTGATGCAATCTTGTCTGTATTTTCAATTGCTTCTAACGCATAAGGGAAACGCTCACGCATTTCCTCCTCGCTTTTTACATAATATTGACCGCCCTCATAGCGCATACGGTCTTCATCTGTCACAAGCTTTCCTGTCTGAATGCAAAGCAATACATCATGTGCTTCCGCATCCTCAGCCAAGGTATAATGACAATCATTCGTGCAAACAAGCTCAATACCCAGCTCCTGACTCATGCGTATCAACTGCGGATTAATCATCTTTTGCTCTGAAATCCCATGATCCTGCAATTCCAGATAAAAATGATCCTTTCCGAAACATTCCAGATATTTCTGTGCAACCGCCTTTGCCTCGTCATAAAATCCTCTGACAAGATTTCTCGGAATCTCACCAGCCAGGCAGGCGGAAAGCGCGATAATACCCTCATGATATTTCTCGAGTGTTTCGAAATCCACACGCGGCTTATAATAATATCCCTCGGTGAAACCGACGGATACAATCTTCATCAAATTTGAATAACCTGTATTATTTTCTGCAAGGAGCACCAAGTGATAATAACGATCATCGCCATGTCCCAATTCTCTGTCGAAACGCGAACCCGGAGCAACATAAATTTCACAACCGATGACCGGGTTAATGCCCTGTGCTTTTGCTTCTTTATAAAATTGAACCACACCATACATGTTTCCATGGTCCGTGATTGCGGCGCTGGTCATGCCAAGTTCTTTGACACGTGCCACGTAGTCTTTGATTTTATTTGAACCGTCTAAGAGGGAATATTCTGTATGTGTATGTAGATGTGCAAATGCCATATAATTGCTCCTTACTTTCCTAATAGGTGCGAACGACACCATGCTCTATTATACTAAATTTCCTCCCCGCTTTCCATCCTCCATTTCTACTACTTTGCAGGTTGCTATTTACGGGGGGATATGCGTGTAGCCTTGGTTTCATGGCCGAAAAACAGATAGGTCTATTTCATTTTGCTCAGTTTTTCTATATCTTTTCATGCGGGGCCGCTCCGAACCGCCATCCATGGCTGTCACGGAGCTAAAACAGCATCCATGCTGTTTTCCCCTACTGGCTCCTTACGCAAAACAAAAAGACCTATTCGCTGTTTTTCTTTAATTCCACCAAGGCTACACGCATATCCTCCCCTCCATCGCAACCCGCAAAGCACCCCCTCTGCCCCAACAAGCGAGAGCGCAAAGCAGAAACCGGCAGGGATGCCGGTTTAGTTCCGCGGAAGCCATGGATGGCGATTCGGAACGACCGGCTCTGTCGGCTTTCGTTAACCTAAGGCAAAGGAATTAGACATGCCCTCTTTTCGATCATGGAATCAAGTATGTGTGTACTGCTTTTCATCTTGCATCCACCGCGATACCCCATTCAGCGCCCGTACTATTCCATGTTTTTGAGGGCATCGCTTTTGGGAATGCGATTGATTTTGTGCATCAGCACCACGGACACCACCGCATAGGATCCCACACCCATCACAAACATTTTCACATACACCGCCGTCGGTATGAGATACGGTATATATCCCGCCATCATGGTGTAAATGTATGTATCAAACACCCAATGCAGCAGGGTACTTACAATCGGTATCGCCACCAGCAGCGCTCCCAGTACCACTACCGCAGTCGCAATAATATAGAGCCTTGCAACTTCTCCGTTGCGATATCCCAAGATTTTTACCATAGAAATACTCTTGGCATTCTTTTCGATGATCTGTTTTGACAGCAGATACATCAGAAGTAAAAACATCACAACTCCTAAAATCTGGAAGATTTTCACGAATCCTCCGATTGAGTGATCGAGCTGGTCTGATAAATGTGTTAAGTCTGAAACAGTGATGTCTGTTGAGATATAAATGCTATCAATATCAGTGATTTCCTTGTTTGAGAAGTATCCGGTAAATGAATCCTTTTCGTAATCAAAGAATTCATTGAAGTCATCAATGCTCATAAAGATGGCAAAACTTGGATAGTATTCCACTTCCTCCGACAGCACAAATTCATAGGATTTGTCGACATAAGCTTCGTCCAGTTTCAATGTATCGCCTGCTTTGATTTTATATTTGTCAGCCAATCCGTTTGAATAATATATTTGATGTTCGGAAAAGTCGAGGTCCAGATATTCGCTGTCCTCCTGAATTCCGTAAATCAAGACAGAGTCCTCGACATAGCCTTCCATATGAAGGTTCAGACTGTACATTCCATACTTTTCTGCGCCTTTGGTTTCCGTTTCCGCCGGTGTTTTGAGTACATACTGATGGCTTGCGATGGCATCATCTGCAACTAGCTCGCCGTATGAGTCCAGCATCGGTTCAAACATGAGACCGAAGATGACAATCACGCCGGCCAAAATCACCCCAAGAACCAGCACGATATAATTACCTATATTTTGGAATAGAATGCGCAGGCGGAAGCGATGCATAAATGGTCTTTTCTTCGGCAGATAAATTGACTTTTTCCTGCCGCGTCTGCTTAAATCATGGCGCAGGAAACGAAGTGGCGACAATTTCAGTTTCGAATTCAAAACCACCAGATTGATGACAAGCATCATTGCAACCGGAAGCAGCGTTGTCATCAAAAAGCTTGGCCAGTGGAAGCTTCTTTGATAAGGTGCAAGACTATAGCTGTTGTAATATAGTTCCGCAAAGATATCTTCAAATACTGTATATCCCAAAATGTTTCCAATAATTCCCGCCAATACAATCACTGCTGTCGGAAGGAAGAGATAGTGGCGCACCAATTCTGCTTTCCGATATCCCGATGCGCGCAGCGTTCCGATGACACCGGCTTCTTTCTCAATGGTTCCAACGGATGATACTGCAAATATAAATGCGATAATAACCATGACGATGACATAGAATACACCAAACATTGCCTTATCGCTTCCCATATCATCTCCGGTGAAAATAATGGCATTATTAGAATATTCCGGGACAAAATTTGTGAGAACCACGGTGTCTTTCAGATATTCAAGCACCTCATCTCCCACTTCTTTTGCAATCTTATCATCCTCGATCCAGGTGCTATAACGCCAGCTGTAATTATAGGTTATCTTCTCTTGAGGAAGTCTGTTGATTCCTCCCTCAGACATAAATCCCACACCAAAATGAAAAGCATCAAACATGACAGAAGTATTATCCTCAAACAGACAACTGTAATCCGGCGCAGCCACCAAACCTGTGACGGTATATGATAAGCTTCCAACCTTGATGGTATCTCCGACTTTGATATCATTATTGGCCGCATACATTCGGTCTAATGTGATTTCGTCCTCCTTTGAGGCATATTCTCCTTCGAAAATATCCAAAAGGTTTTGGCTTTCACGATTTTGATAAACGCGCACGGTGTTATCTCCATCAGTTCCTTCCGATTCCATATTGTAATAATCAGCATTACAAATTTCCATTTGATAGACTTGGTCTTTGTAAGAGAATTCTTCAGCCTCGATTTGTTCTATGGTTTCTTCGTCTAACTCTGTATAAGTGGAGAAATGTCCACTTTCAATATGATAAGTTTCAAAACCGGATGTATAAGTCTGATACATATTGTCATCCGAAGCAAAAAATCCACTGACGGCAGCAATCATCGCAGTGACAAACACAAATATGACAATATATTTTCCCAAATCGCCCAACAATTCTTTTGGAAAGCGTTTATTTAACGGATTCTTCATATCTGCCTCCCTCTTACCACTCTATTTGCTCTGCCGGAATCTTGTTCTCGTTGATATAATTCTTGCGAACCTTTCCGTCTCGCATTGTGACAATCCGGTCCGCCATCTGCGTGATTGCTTCATTGTGCGTTACAATAATCATGGTCGTATTGTATTTTTGGTTCACCAACTCAATCAGCTTTAAAATTTCGCGGGAAGTATTATAATCCAGCGCACCTGTTGGTTCATCACATAATAAGATATTTGGATTTTTGACGATTGCACGACCAATAGAGGTTCGTTGCTGTTGTCCTCCGGATAGCTGATTCGGCAGCTTGTGACGGTGCTCATAGAGTCCTAATGTCTGGATGATTTCTTCTACATCCAAAGGATTTTTGGAAAGATAAGATCCCACTTCGATATTCTCTCGAATATTAAGATTCGGAATGAGATTGTATTGTTGAAAGACATATCCCAAATGTTCGCGGCGATAATTGGTCAGCGCCTTCTCGCTCATATCTTTTGTCTTTTGCCCATCAATTGAGATATAACCGGCATCCGCAGTATCGATTCCGCCCACAATATTAAGCAGCGTCGATTTTCCCGACCCGGATGGTCCCAGCAATACACAGATTTCACCTTTGTTCAGCGAAATATCTATGCCTTTTAGCACATCGACTTTCGCATCTTTTTCTCCAAAACTTTTTCGAATGTCCTTAATTTCAAGAAACATAATACGCCTCCATTTTCTTTATAAAACCCATCGTAATCGACTTGTTAGTCCATTCTAACTTCAGTTAGTATATCACTGCATATTTTGAAATACAATAGTCGATTTCCACAAACCCATATCGTTTTTTCGTTTTACTTCAATTCAATACTTTACTTACTTTTGAGTCAGTTATTTCCTTGAAGTGTCTCACTTTGCCGTGTATAATAATTGAGAATTGTGGAGGTTTTTATGTATCAAAAGAAAAATATTGCCTTGTTTATTTCCCATGTATATGGGGATTATCAAAAGAATCTATGTCAAGGTGTCATTCGAAGAGCAGAGGAATTCGGCTATCGTACCGAGATCTATGCCACTAATGACGGGGAAGATTTGGGTGATTATTCAAAAGGGGAAGAAATCATAATGGATATCCCAAACTTTTCGGATCTTGATGGCATCATTTTTGCACCGGGCACCTATTCATCTCAGGCACTTTGCGACAAACTCCGACGTCGCCTGAAGAACCAGAAACATTGTCAGGTGGTAGAAATCACGGAACATCCGTCCGATTTCCCGGCAATTTGCATGGAAAATAATCTCACAGCCGGCGCACTGACCGAGCATTTGATTACGGTTCATCAAGCAAAACGCATCTGCTTTTTGGGGATTGGCCCCGACAACTATTTTTCTAATATGAGAAAACAGGCTTATGAAAATGCAATGGCGCACCGCATGCTTCCTGTTGGTCCCAGGGACGTTTATGAATTGACAGATGTAAGAAATGAAAGTGAGTATTTGGATGCCTTGAATTTCTTTACTGAAAACGGAACCAACAAGCCTGATGCAATTGTCTGCTACAATGATGATGTGGCTTTATCGTTTTGGTATATTGCCGGCGAAAACGGCTATGAAATTCCAAAGGATTTTGCATTAACCGGATGCGATTTGTCCGACGCCGGCCAAAATTCCGATCCGCCATTGACCACTGTCACCTTTCCATCCTATCAGGTTGGCGTGGCAGCTGTTGATATGCTGATGAAATATGCAAAAGGGTGCTCTGATCAGACTGCCACAATCTTTGCAGAACCGGTTTTCGGCGGTTCATGCGGCTGCAACTATCAGCACACACATATGGGTTTTAAATACAATCGCGCATTAAACCAGCGAATTTCCACCTTGGAAAATTCGATGTTTACATCAATAAAAATGTCTGCCGCCCTCTCTCATGTCTCAGACTTGGACAGCGGAATGGACATCTTAGAAGAATACGCAAAACTCATTGAAGGATGCGAAGAATTTTACCTCTGCTTGTACAGCGATTGGGACAACATTTCCAGCCGGGTTTTGGCACTGGCCGATGCTTCATTGCCGGAGGATGAGGAAGCATTCTCCAATTCTGAAGATGATACGATGCTTCTTGCGCTGGGTCTTCGTCAAGGCGCACGACTTCCGGAATGCTCCTTCTCGAAGACATCACTGCTTCCGGAATTTCTCCAAAAGGATTCATCTTTGTCCTATTTGGTTTGTCCGCTATTTTTTGAAAATCGTGTGTTTGGCTATGCAGCCATGGGCTTTCGCGGAAACAAACTGAATTTTCAATTCAAGCTTGTGCAGTGGATGACCAATATCACACAACTGTTGCAAAGTCTGTGCGAAGCGAAGCATACACAGGCCTTAGCCAAACATTTAGAAGATATTTATCTGAAAGATGTTTTGACCGGACTTTCTAACCATCATGATTTCATGCTAAAGAGTCAGGCATTGATTGCCTCATGTGCTCCGACAGATGAGCTGATTGCCATCAAGATTGATTTGGATTTGTTAAAGACGATCAATGAGCAATTTGGACATAATGAAGGAGATTTTGCAATTCGTGCCATTGGCCAGGCCATTTTGCAGGCAGCTGACGAAAATACTGTCAGCGCACGCTTTAGCGGTGATGAATTCTATATTTTAATGAAAGCAGCTTCACAAAAGGATGGCGAGAAATTCATTTCTCGCATCGAAGAATATTTGAATCATTTTAACCAGCTTAGTTCCAAGCCTTATTTGATTCATATTTCCGCCGGATTTCATTGCCTTTCCTGTAATCATCTTCCAGACGCGGGAGCGATTGATTCGGCCTTTGATTATGCAACAGAAATGATGTATGAACAAAAGAATCATAAAACAAAAAATGTGTTGCGCTAGCGCAACACATTTTTTCTGTATTCAGATGCTGAAACACCACATTCTTTTTTAAATACCTTCATGAAGTTTTTCTCATTTTCAAAGCCGACTTCACTACTGATATCCATAATTTTCATATCTGTTTCTTCTAAAAGGCGCTTCGCCTCATTCACGCGAACCTCTTTTAAATAAGTGGTAAAGTTTTTCCCTGTGTACTGCTTAAAGCTATAAGAAAACAAGGTATAATTCATGGAAATCTGATTTGATACCACTGCCATATTCAAGTTGCTCTTATAATTTTCACGGACAAATTCAATGGCTTTCTCTATCTTATGCCTGTTCTTATCTTCATCATCATGTTGATTGATTCGTTCATGAATTTCCATCATCCATGATGAGAAATCTTCTTCAAACTCATCTAATGTTTCATATCTTAGAATCTTTTGGAGTTTGGCTACGTTTTTCTCATCTTCATCCCCAAAGGAATTGCGATAGAACCGACTAGCCTCTGCCAAAAAGTTTGTCATCTCATCAATAAATTCATCCGGCTCAATATAACCTTTAGAAACGGTTTGAAAAAACTTATCCCAAAGTTGCGTCAATTCTTCGGTCTTATCCGTTCCAATTCGCTGCATACGCTGCATTCTGGAACTTTCATCCAACAAAGACTCCCCTATGGCACGTAGTTCCTCCCGCACCGGCGGAAGATTCATAAGATTTTCGTAAGTCAATTGTTTGCCTGCGCCAATGCAGAAAGCTTTTTTTCTCGCGCAAAATGCCTCGCGAAATGCAGCTTTTAGTTCTGCGATTCCACGGTGCGGATTACTGATTCCGATGCAATTTTCTCCCAACTCGTTGCGAATAAAAGCAGAAACATCCGATTCTAAAACGATAGCCACAGCACCTTCGTCCATATCCGGCACTAAAAAGTAACTGTCTCTATCCGCAATATCGCAGGCGCCGCATGCACATACAACCACATACGGCTCCGGGAAAAATGCCTTTTCGTATTTTTGAATCAACAAAGACATTTCTTCCGATGTCACATCATCCGTAAACACATGGCGAATCTGGTTGATTCCGATTTTTCTCTCTTTTTGATAATGCTCCTTTTTTTGCGAGAGTTCGCGCTCAAGCATATTCAAAACCTCGACAATTTTTTCGCGCTCCACCGGCTTTAAAATATATTCGCGCACACCATTTCGCATCATTTCCACTGCATATGCAAAATCATCATATCCGCTGATTGCCACAATCATCGGCGGATTCTCTACTTCTTCATGGATGCGGCGCACCAATTCAATTCCGTCCATTTTCGGCATACGGATATCGGTAAACATGACCTCGATATCCTGACTTTTGACAGTTTCAAGCGCCATCTCACCATTGGCGCATTCCATTATCAAATCAACGGGCACACCGCTTCGTTGAATCATGGTGCGAATGCCTTGTCTGATTAACTTTTCATCTTCTACGATCAAAATTGATTTCACTTTGATTCCTCCATTGCTTTCGCAGCCTTCTTGATTGCTTCCATATCTGAAGCGCTGTTGAGTTTTGCCTGCTTCTTTGGAATACGCACAGCAACCTTGGTATAGCAGCCAAGTTGTGTTGCAAAAGATAATCCGTAATTCTTGCCAAAGGCCATCTGGATGCGGTCGTGTACATTCTTCAGACCGATTCCGTTGCTCTTGCTTCCACCACCCTTCGGTTCCACGGCGCCTTCCATCCGCTTTTGTAATTTTTCAAAAGCTTCATCCGTCATGCCGCCACCGGCGTCCGTGATTTCAATCACGCAATCGTCGCCTTCGTACCAACCTTTAATATAGATTGTGGCATCCTCCGCCAAAGGCTCAATTCCGTGCAAAACCGCATTCTCCACAATCGGCTGCAGAGACATCTTCGGAAGTTCCTGATTCATCAACGATTCCTGCAAATTCAAAGACAAATACACAGTGAAATCATAACGCAGATTAATCAATACCAGATAACTCTTGATATACTCCAATTCCTCGCGCAAGCTGACATTTCCCGATACCCAGCGCATACTGTAGCGGAGAAGCTTGCCCAGTGCTGTAATGGCATCACTGATCTCATATTCTTCATCAATTTCTGCCATCATCTTGATGGACTCTAACACATTATAAATAAAATGCGCATTGATTTGATTTTGCAGCGCGCGAATTTCGGAGTTTTTCACCAGAATTTCGCGATCCATATTTTCCTGATTCAATTCCTGAATGCGGTCTAACATCTTGTTGAGCTGGGTTCCAAGTTCCCCCATCTCATCTTCCGTTTGCACTTCGATTCTGGTATCAAGCTCACCCTTTTGGACACGATGCATTTCATTCATGATGATATAGAGCTGACGCAACATTCGTCTGACAATGAAATTGATAATCACTGCCAAAAATGCCAGTACAAACAACATTGCTGTCACAAACATATTGCGTTGATGATAGACATGCTGTACTGCTTGCGTGATATCTTCCACCTGAATCAGGCAGCCGCCGAATTCCTCAATCGGCAAAATGGTTACAATCAGATTGGATCCTCTGCTGTTTTGATAATAGACGGTTTCTTCACTTCCGTCATTTTCTTTTAGAATTTGACGAATGGATTGCTCATGCTCATCGGAATGTTGATCTCCGAAATACAGATTTTCGTCTTCGTCCACATAGCAGCTGTATTCGGTATCAATATTTTCGTACATACACGAAAACATGGTATCCATATAAACTGCAGATTCCACATATCCGATGACACCGTTTTGGTAATCAGAAATCTCCGTAACATGTGACATCACCTGCCGGTCCTTCGCCGAGGATACTGCATAAAAAGCCGTATCAAAATAGCCAAAATGCCAGCCGTCAATTGGTTCTTCTGTTGCCCAACTTAAGTTTTGCATACGGGATGCGCCATAGAAAACCGGCATGACTTCCTGTACATCATCTGTGACAGAATAAACACGAACCGCGTACAGAAGCGGGTTGTTGTAAACCAGTCTCTCCAGGTTTGTGATATCTCCGCTTTGAAATTCAATCAATTCCTTGGTGGTCAGCTTCTCGCCTGTCGCAGCCTTGTTCAAAACTTCAACCAGCTCATCATCCGACAGGAAAAACTGCGTCGACATATTGATGGAATCAAGTCCGGTGGATATCGCCTCTCGTGCCTGCTCCATCTTGTATTCCATATAATTTTTGTGTTCTTTTACAGTATCCTGTTCCATATTGTGAAACAGAAATCCTGCCAGAATCCCGATTGGAATCGCAGTAATCATAAGGATGACAAAAGTGAATTTGATATTCAGTTTTCTTCCGTTCACCCAGGTGCGAAACTTCTTCATCGAATTACTCCAGTCCCAATCGTTTCTTGTTTTCTTTCATCTGGCGGGTTTTTTCTTCCATTACCAGATTCCATCCCATTGCATCTCGCTTTTTCACATATTCTGCCAGAATCTCATCAAAATCTTCCTCAGATTCTGCCAAAAGCAGCTCCTTTATGGTCGTGCTCCATAAGCGATCCGTCTTCTCCACCGCAATTCCAACTTCCGAATTGCTATCAACAGCAATCTCGTACTGTCCGATATAAGTGGCATATTGCATCGTCCACTCCGCCAATTGTTTAATCGGCTCCTGATATCGTGATTTCCACCTGGTCTCCATTTCCATATCCTGAAGCATCCAATATGTAAAATCCGCTCCGTAAAGCCGATCGTATTCCTCGCGATTTGTATTTAAAATTTCCAGTACATCATCCTTTAGCACATATTCGCCATCCACCACATCATAGGTTTCTCCTTCTACCCCCAGATAGGTCACCATCTGACCATGCTCGCTGAGCAAATAATCGATGAATGCAATGGCACGCTCAGGATGCTCACAGTTTTTTGAAATCAAAGTGACTGTCCATCCGTTGATTCCACCCGTTGGCAAAATCGGATCATCCCCATTTGAATTGCGCGGGCCTTCCACTGCGATATAAATGGAATCCGGATCATTTGCATAGAGTAACTTTTCCTGATCCTGCATATCCGTCCACTGATATAACAAACAAAAATATCGACCGGTAGCTAATTTCTCGCTGGTCTGCGTACGGGAATCCACGAAAATATCATCAGCCAGATACCCATCCTCTCCAAGCTGACGGAACATCTTTAACCATCTGATATACTCCGGGTCCGTATTTCTGTCATAATATTCGCCATCCTTCTCAAACGGGACAGCCAAAAAATTCTGAAGATACTGATCAAAGGAGGTGCATCCTGTTTCCTCGAATACATGGGCGCCGATAGGAATCAAGTCGCCTCCGTCCACTTCCGGAAACATCTCTTTTGCCTTAACGACTGCACTATAAAATCCCTCCGGTGTGGTCATATCCGGACTTCCGATTGCCTCATAGATATCCTTTCTCACAAGGAAGGTTTCATTTGATGTGATTCGCTGATTTTCCTCTACATCTTCCGGTGTAACCGAAGAGTTTGGATAAGCATAAATATTTCCATCTTCTACGGTATACCAATCCACCACTTTTTGATTCACCACATTGTAAAAATATGGATCATACTGATCAGCCAATTCATTCAATGCATAAACCTGTCCGTTTTGAATCATCTGCATATACTGCGGCTCCCACCATCCCAAAGTGATGATGTCCGGCAGCGTATCCGAAGAAATCAGAGCATTGAGTTTCTCCTCCTCTGTTCCCAGCGGAGTGATAAAATTCACCGATACTCCTGTTTCTTCCGTGATGGTCTTCGATACCAGATTCTCTCCCCAGCCCGTAACAAACCAGGAATAATTGACATACCAATCCAAGGTGATTGGATCATCGGCATACTGCTGCCATGCCGGAGTCTCCGCTGTCACCTGTCCCTTTTCACTTTCCGTATTTTTAATGTTTGTTCCACATCCGCTCATTCCCAATGCCATAGAAGCAATGAGCATCAGGCTGACTAACTTCTCTTTTTTCATTCCTTAACCCACAAAAGCTGATTCAACTGCATCTCATAAAAAGCAAATACTTCTCTATAATATTTCTCGCGAATTTCCGTCGTTGCATTCATAATCTCATGCTTTGAATCCGGATAGCGGCTGATCTTTACCAAAGGATTTTTTGCGGCAAAGCGCTCCTGTCCCTCCGGCTGTACCTTTGCATCCAACCCTGCCTGAAACAGCAAGACAGGTACTTTGATTTTCGCAGCATTTCGAATGATTTTCTTTTCCGCGCGAAGAGAAGTATCAATCCAATTATAAGTGCCGCCATAGGTACTGTAGTTTTTCACTTCTTTTCTGGCATCGAAGGCATATTCGTATCTTGCCCTTGAAAGTGCACTGCTGCTTTCGAAGACATCCACACCGTCAAAACCATGGCTTCCAACGATAAAATCAGTTCCCTTCTTGCGAAACTTCTTCCAAAGTGCCAAAAGCGAAACTGCCCATCGCGGATATTTTCCCAAAGTCATTTCCATCATAGGCGAGCTTAGAATTGCCGCATCAAATACCGAAGGATATTCCTCTAAATAAGCAGCACCGATGGCGCCTCCCATTGAATGGCTGTAGAGAAACAGCGGCTTTCCCGGGCTATTTCGCTTTACCACCATATCGATAAAGCAATTGAGATCATCCACATAATCATAAAAGCGTTCCACATCTACTTTATCCAATTCTTCCACCGAGCGATAGGAAAAGCCATGTCCTCGATGCTCGATAAAATATACAGAATATCCCATCTGATAAAAATAATAAATTGCCTCATCAAACTTTCGGATAAACTCACAAAAGCCATGTGAAATCACAATTGCAGCTTTCTCATCCGGATGAATGATTTGCGTATAATGAATATTTCGAAAATCACATCCGGGGAAATTTCCTTCCAAATAATGTGCTTCCCGAAATGCTTTCCCTTCCGTATCCATCCATGTACGAAAATCATCTTCTCCCAAGAAGAAACGATCATCCATTTATCTACCCTACTTTCTATTTCATACTCAAATCCGCATTCTCCATAATCTCCAATGCCAGATCCGGATAATTCGTGATTACAGAAGTCACACCTGCCTGCTTACACATTTGCAAATGTTCAGGCTGGTTCACAGTCCATACATTCAAATCAATTCCATACTGATGGCATGCTTCCAAATATCCCGGATACTGAAGATTATAAAGTGCCGGATGAAGTGCTTCCACCTTGTTATCTCTTGCATATTCCGGCATCCGAAGCGTTCCGTCCATATAGAGGAAACCGGCATATGCATTCGGATCCAGTTCTTTGATTTTCATAATGCTGTAATGGTTAAACGAAGAATACCAAACCCGGTCCTGCATATGATATTCCTTCACCATTTCCATGATTTTTTCCTCGATAGGATAAAAGACAATTCCGGTCTTTAATTCGATATTGATCATCTTGTCCGTCGGAGCCACGAGTTCAAACACTTCGCGCATCGTAGGAATTTCGACATGATCGTATTCCGGAAAGCAAACCTCTCCCAATTCAGTGGCTCCGCTCCATGCATCAACTCTGTTTTGATAATTATAATTATATTGTCTTAATTCCTCCAAGGTCATATCCTTAACCCAGCCGGTTCCGTTGGAAGTACGATTAATGGTCTCATCATGAATCACCACGATTTCTCCATCCTTTGTCAAATGCACATCCAATTCGATGCCATCTGCGCCCATGTCCAATGCCATTTCAAATGCTTGCATACTATTTTCCGGTGCATATCCGGATGCGCCTCGATGCCCCAGCACTTTGATTGTTCTCATTTTTTATTACCTCTTTTCTAGTCCATATCTTCGAAGGCTTCTAAGCCTCTCTTTGCCTCTACCCTTGCATCCCCGTGCTTGACAAATAACATGGTGACAAATGAAAGCATTACAAATATTGCGCAATACGGGAAGAGTGTCATATAACTTACATTTCCAAGCAATGTTCCTGCCAAAATCGGTGTCACAATCTGTGCAGCCATACTAAAGGTATAATAGAATCCGGTAAAGCGTCCAACCTCCGAGCCCTTACACATTTCAAGAACCATCGGCAACGAATTTACATTGATAAAGGCCCATGCCACACCGACAAATGCAAACAAAATATATAACGGCTTATGGAATTCGTCAAAAAACAGAGTGTACAAAAAGCCTCCGAAAAAGCACATTGCCAACACCACAACGCCTCCCATAATCGTTTTTCTTCTGCCGATTTTACTTGCAACCAAACCGGATGGAATATAAGAAATAATTGCGCCTAAGGTTGCAATGGTGAGGCAAATCGATGCTGCTCCCACCTTCATATTCCACATCTCATCCGCATATACCGTAAACCAGGTTTCCATCGCATTATAGCCCATAAACCATAATGCAATCGAGCAAAGCAAAAATGCAAGGCTTCGCTTCACATCCGTCGGCAGTTTCTCTTTATGATCTTCGGTCTCTTCTGCCAGGTTCTCCTCCGGATGTTCTTTCTCGTAATCCAACATCTTTGCATTCAGGCGAACCTCATCCACTGCAAACATCACAATGCATAATGAAATAATCATGATACCTGCAACCACGAGAAACATTGGCAGATAATCCACATGTTCTACATTTTCTGTCTTTGAAGCAGGATATAATACTGCTGCCACAATCAGATAAATAATGCCGCCCAGCGCACCCATCAAATTGATGATGGCATTCGCCTTGCTTCGAAGAGGCTTTGGAGTCACATCCGGCATCAATGCCACTGCCGGGCTTCTGTAGGTTCCCATTGCCACAAGAAGACAACCTAATATACATACGAATATGATCTCGATTGCTGTCTTTGGATTCTTGAAATATGTGTTATCCATAAAAGGAATCAAAAGCATCAAAAAGACTGCTGCCACTGTTCCGCCCAAAATAAAAGGCTTGCGTTTACCGAATCTGGTATTGCACTTATCCGAAAGGCTTCCGAAAAACGGAAGCAAAAACAATGCCAAAATATTATCCGCTGCCATAATCACGCCGGAAAAGCTTTCGTTCATCTCAAAGGTATTTGTCAAAATCAACGGAATAATATTATTGTACATCTGCCAAAAGGCACAGATTGCAAGAAATGCAAATCCAACTCGAATTGTTTGCCATGTGTTTAATCTCAGTTTCATCCCCAAAGTTCTCCTTCTCGTTTTATAGATTCATGATTTATAGATTCAGCATTTGCCAATTTCTCTCGCTAATTGTAAAAACAACGGCTTATGAGAAAATATAAAATTCTCCCTTCCCGCATGATAATGCATGACAGAAATAGCATCATCCTCGGAAATCAAAACATTTCCATCCAAATCCATGAAATATTTCTTCCGTGATAAATCTGTGACAGTAAAGATGGTATCACACAGTTCTATCACTGCTGTCTGCGCATGATTGATTTCGCTGTTTTGCGCTGCCTCATCCGGTGTAAGCACTTGCACTTGAAGCGAGGGATATTCATGCAAAATTTCCTCTTTCACCTGATTTGCATAGAGCTGAAATTCATTGGTACGAATGAGTACACGCTCCTTTCCTTTTAGTATCTGATTGACCCCCTGATACTCTTTTTCCACCGGAAAGATTCGCGCCTCCCCTGCCTTCCCGTATACTCCGTGAAGCGCATCATCCACGGCAGCCATCACGGTATGGGAAACATTCGGCTCATTTCTATACATGCAAGAATAGTTGAGATTAAAAACAGAATTCAAAAACACCTCTGCCATTTGCTCTAATAAATGCTCCGGCGTATGATCCAGAAAAAACTTCAACCAATTTCTCCATGCATAATAAGTCGGAAAGGTATTTGTTTTCTCATTTTTTGCTCCCATGGCGTGAAGCGCCTGCGCCTTTGCCACCGAAGCCACCTGAAATCCGGCCATCGTGCAACGCACACACCATTCCGTATCATCCCAATACAGGAAATTCTCCTCCGGCATCAAACCGATTTTTTCCACCACAGATGTTCGAATCATCAGCGCGCAGGCAGGAACTGCATCAGAATAAATAACTTCCGGTAAACTTCCATCCTCCTGCCGATTTGCAAAAATGGATTCCACTGTAAACTCTTTCCAGTTGATAAGGGAACCGTAATTTTGAATCGCATCCGAATTCTCCAAATGATATATTTTCGCAGCTGCGATTCCGGTTTCTGCATCCGAATCCATATGCTCCACCAAGGCGCCAATACAATTTTCGTCCAACTGCGCATCATTGTCTACGCACATCAAAAATTCATGTTCGTGCTTAAGCGCTTCCCGAAGTCCGGTATTAAACCCTCCTGAACCTCCTAAGTTCTCATCATTTACGATCAGCGTCATATGGTCTTGATCGCCGTATGTACTCACAATTTTCTCCACCGAGCCATCTGTCGACGCATTATCCACCACATATAAATCAATATCCTGATATTTGTTCTCCAACACCGATTGAATGCAATCTAATACATCATCTTCTTTGTTGTAGTTACAAATCACAACCCCAACTCTAGCCATATTTTTATTCTCTTCCCCGAATTCCTGTATGATTAATCATATTTGCCATATAGCCGGCGCCAAATCCGTTATCTATATTGACTACGGAGACACCGGATGCACAGCTGTTCATCATTGAAAGCAGGGCTGCAAGCCCCTCAAATGCCGCTCCATATCCTACACTGGTCGGAACCGCAATCACCGGACAATCGGCCAGTCCTCCTACCACGCTGGCAAGGGCTCCCTCCATTCCCGCAATTGCAATGATGACAGATGCCTTCATAATTTCTTCCACATGCGGGAGTAATCTGTGCAATCCGGCCACACCCACATCATATATTCTCGTCACTTGATTTCCATATATTTCCGCGGTCAGAGCTGCTTCTTCCGCCACCGGAATATCGCTGGTGCCACCGGTGCATACCAGAATGGTTCCCACACCATCCGGTTTCGGTACCTTCCCGATGATGCCAATCTGCGCGTCCGCATGATAACATAAATCTTTATGTACCTGCGCAACAGCCTCTGCCTTCTCTTTGCTTATTCTGGTAATCAGAATCGGTTCCACATCCCGCTCTTTCATAGCGCTTATGATTCCAATCATCTGCTCAGCAGTCTTCCCCGCTCCGTAAATCACTTCCGGTTCACCCTGCCGCAAGGCGCGATGAAAATCCACCTTTGCATATCCCAAGTCCTCGAAGGGTGCCTTCTTTAAAATCAACTCCGCTTCTTCAATTGCAATTTCTTTGCTTAGGACTTTTTCCAACAATTGTCTAATCTCATTTTTCATCCCAAAATCCTCCGCTTTCATACATAGATTTATTTTATAACAAAAAAAGAGAATTGTGCACCCTATAAGGTGCCAATTCCCTTCTAAATATTTCATTTGTGTATGTTTTACTTTTGGGTCTTTCCTTTTACAGCTGCAGCAGAACCTTTATAGTTCTTTTTTGCGCAAGTCTTATAAGGTACAACCTTAATATAATACACTTTATTCTTCTTCAAACCGCTATAAGTAAAGGTCTGTGTTTTACCGTTTTTAATGGTCTTGATCAACTTATATTTACCGTTCTTCGAAGACTTTGCATATACATAATAGCCGCTTGCTCCGGCTGACTTTTTCCAAGTGACTTTGATCTTATTCTTTGAGGTAGAAGCCACTTTTAGTTTCTTTACTGCATCCGGTCTGGTGATTGCAGTTGTTACCTTTTGCAGATAGTGGGAGTCTTCCACCTTTCCTTTACTGGTCACCTGCGCAGCCTTTACCTTGTAATAATATGTCGTTCCTGCTTTTAACTCCTTTTTATCTGTATAAGAGGTCACCTTATTGCCGCGAATGGCTTTTACAAGCTTATAACCTTTGTCCTTTTTCGTCGAACGATAAATCGCATATCCGTTGTAGTCTTCTTGATTCACTTTGTTCCACTTTAATGTAATGGAATTCTTCGTGCTCTTAGACATCTTTGCTCTGGTCTGATATTGGTCAACCACTGTCACGGTACATTTGGTAGATAAAGCTGTGCCTCGAAGGTCATTATATGTTACCGTAATTGTAGCCTTACCTTCTTCGAACGGATAGATATTTCCAAAGCTATCAACCCATGCCACATCCGAATTTGAGGACTTCCATTCAAACTGTCCAAGACTGGTATCAATCGTAGACGGTCCAACTGTAGGTTTCAACGTGTCATACTGATACAACTTTTTCTTAAGTGAAGTCTTATTCAACTTGATAGAAGTCGGCTTCTCATGAACTCTGACATAGCATTTTCTTGTGGCTAAGACATGACTTCCGGAATCTAATGCCTTTACAGTCACAACACTGATTCCATCTTTCTTACCGGTCACTGTTCCGTTGCTTGAAACGGTTGCAACAGATTCGTTGCTTGAGGACCATGATAAATGATCGTAGGAAGTTCCGTTTAAAGTAGCTGACAACGTAGCAGTATTTCCGCGCTCTACAACCAGATTGTTCTTTGATAAAGTAATCTTATTCGGAACGGTTGATGAACGTACTGTGTCTGTATATGCTTTAATCTTTACATTTCCTGGAGCAGCATCCTCTTCTGTTGGCAAATCCTCTTCTGTTGGCAAATCCTCTTCTGTTGGCAAATCCTTTACTGTTTTTAAATCCTGCCAGGTATTATCCAGATAAACGAAGGTTTCACCTTCATCTATCCAACCAGAAACTTCAGCAGAAAGTCCATAATATCCTTCTCGCTCTTTCGGATATGACAAGCTAACAACAATTGAATACTTTGTTCCGGCATCTAGTCGAACATCATCTTTCACATCCACAGTATAATATCCGGCTGCTCCAATACTATCATTGATTGTCGTTGCCAATGTTCCACTGGTCGGATCAGAATCGCTTGTCAAATTCGTATATATCTCGATATGATAATTGACATTTGCATCATATGTCATAAAGGACACATGTCTTAACATCTCATAGTCACTACCTGTTGCATGTACCGTAAACACATTTGCCGCCGGGCAAGGAAGATTAAAATCATAAGTCGGATTATAATCAAAATCATGCTGATAAATATTATCGGATAGAGAACCCAATCCCACATCATATGCATACAAGATAGGCCACATAGACTCATCCTCGTAAGACATATAATAATAACCATTATCTCCGAAGTCCGTTCCCCAGCTATTCTTGATAATCCAAGCACCATTCTTTTTCGGAGTACCGGAAGTAAATTTCTTTCTGCTGAAATTATCATCCCAACCGATGATTTGAACAGCATGTCCTGATCCTCCATCCGCAGGAATGCCATGATAATAAATGGTTCCGTTGCTATCATCACAGCATTCGCTATAATAGCTAAAATTCATAACCACAGAGCCATAATCCAAAATGGCCTGCTTAATAGATTTTGTATCCCACTGATCAATGAACAATGCTTTCTTTAAACACAATTCTCCTGTATATGCCTTATCTGCGCTGAGAACGGTATTTTCATTTGCATCTTTAAACGGCACGCGCATTTCGTCTGTTCCACACATGCCTGAAGCAAGGGCTGCAATAACCTGTTCTTGATATCCGCCTTCGTTTACAATCGGCTCATCGGTTGTATATTCGCCCTCTTTCATTTGGCCAAGCGGATCCTGAGCAGGATTAAATGCGAAATAGGCAGTCTGAAGTTCTGATATATCCGGATATGCAATTCCATTGTTTTGCCATAATTCGCTTTCGATTGCAGAAGCTGAAGAAAATGCCCAGCAATAACCCCAGTCCCCCTGGTTCTTCACTGCCGTTACTTTCTTGTTTCTGTAGTATTTGTCACTGACTGCTGCAGAAGTCCTGCCGTATTCATCTTTGACCGCTTCAACATGAATATTTTGATGTCCCTTTGCACCGGTGGCATGCTCCACCTGAGATTCACTTGTTTCAGTCTCTGAATCTAAGACCTCGTTTTCCTCAGTGCTTTGTTCTGAAACATAAACACTAGGTTGTGCATCCTCAGTTGTTGCAGCAGCAAGCTTGGTATCAACAGATAGACCTGTAACCACTACGGCTGCAGCGAGAATCGCACTTAACGCTCTTGACATAAAGTTTTTTCTCTTCATTACTTAAACTCCTCTATTTATTATTTTTGACCCTTTACGTTTATTATATACACGTTATTGAAAAAGTGTTTTAAGTTTTTCTTAAGATTAACGTAACCTTCAAAAAAAAAAAGAAGACTACAGCTGCAGTCTTCTATAAAATCTTTAGGTTGTTTCCCGTTCTACGAGTGAAACTGGAAGAAGTGACCGTTTGGCGACCGTTTGGCCTTCTACTGCCAACACAGTCAACTCCACTGCTGCCGTAGCCATTTCTTTAATTGGTTGGTGAATGGTTGTCAACTGCGGATGAAGCATACGCGCCAGTTTTACATCATCAAATCCCACCAATTTAATATCCTTTGGAATCTGCTTTCCGAGTCTTTCACAGACTTGAATGGTTTGAGCTGCAATCACATCTGAGCTTGCAAAGATTCCATCCACATCCGGATAATGCATCAGGATTTGTTCAATGAATTCGTGATATTCCTCGCTATCATATTGTTCTCGGTTTGTTGTAATCTCATGGAAGGTGACTCCTGCCTTTTCGCAAACCAGGGCAAATCCTTTCGCACGTTCATCAGCGGGCATTGCAGTCTCCCACACTCCACTGATATGCAGCAGATGCTTACAGCCCTTTTGAATCAAATGCTCCGCTGCAAGCCGGCCACCCTGAAGATTATCGCATTCCACAGAAGCAGTGCCATTCTCGAGAAATCTCTCAACTGTTACAAGTGGGATATTGCTACCCGAAAACTCCTCCACTGCAACACCTGCAGAACAAAGAATAATCCCTGCCACACGATTGCTGGTGCACATTTCGAGATACTCTCGCTCCTTTTGATCCTTTCCTCTGGAATTGCACAGAATGATTTTGTACCCCTTTTTGCTTGCCGCATTTTCAAGGTTACTAATCATCTCAGAGAAATATGGATGACTGATGTGCGGCACAATCACACCGATAGTGTTTGAGGTTTGCTTTGAAAGTGAGCGGGCCACTTCATTTGGACGATAGTTCAGTTTCTTCATCGCCGCATATACTTTTTCTCTTGTCTCGTCGCTGATATAGCCTCTGTTATTTAATACACGTGATACCGTTGTGACAGTTAGCCCGGTTTCTGCTGCCACATCTTTTAATGTTGCCATTTCTTTAACTCCTTGTTCAAAATCTAATTATAGTTGATTCTGAATCGAATAGGAAACCTTTTTTAAGCTCTTTTATGAACAGGTAATTTCATATTTTTTCGTCTTAAAGTTGGCATGAAGTCTTGCATAATCATCGCCATTTTTGCGCAAAATCACAAGCTCTTCATCGCTGCATTCCTCGAGTATAAATTCTCCGTCAAATGCAGGATGTGTATTTCGAAACTTCATCAAATCCAATAACTTTTCTACTACAGGTCGCTGAACTTCCTGCGCAATTTCATCCAAAGAATAATAATGACGATTGATATTGCGACCAACCTTTGTCTCTTCCAATAGCTTCAAGTCATTTTTTCCTGCCAGAAGTCCCACATAATACACTTGCGGAATTCCCGGTGCAAAGAACTGAACGGCGCGTGCCAAAAGATATGCATCATCATCGTCGCCCAATGCCGAATAATAGGTACAATTCACCTGATAGATATCCAAGTTATTATATGCCTTTGTATTATAGATTTTCTTTACATTTGCGCCCTTTGAGAAAATATCTTCTTTTGTGCGTTCTGTTTCTTCATCCGGAAGCAGATCCTTTACATCCACCACTCCGATTCCATCGTGAGTATCCAATGTGGTAAACTGCTTGCGCGGACAAATTTCCAGCCAATGCTTTAAATACTGGCTTTGTCCATAATACAATGCGTTAATTAAAAGCATCGGAAGTGCAAAATCATATACATAATAATCTTCCTTTGCAATTTTTTGCTGCATTGTGTAATGCTCATGAATTTCCGGAAGTAAAGTCACTCCATAAGGTGCCACAATTTCCTCACAGTAACGCATCAATTCCCACACATCCGGTTCAATAAAGAAACAACTTGTACCGGCCTTTTTGGTTGCATAAGCAAAGGCATCCAAACGAATCAAGGAAATATTGTGTTTGCAAAGATTCACCAAATTGTCTTTGATAAATTCTTTTGCAGTCTCCGACTTCACATTGATATCAATTTGCTCTTCGTCAAATGTACACCAAACTTTTTCAGTGGTTCCATCCGCAAAATTTGCATCCACATAAGGAGCGCGTGGCTTACGCTTATAAATGGCATCCACCTGTTCCTCGGTTGGTTCTCCGCCGTCCCAGAAATCACGATAGCGCAAAAACAAATCGTGATACTTCGAATCATCTTTCTTTTTCAAAAAATCCTGATAATAGGTGCTATGTGCGGAAATATGATTTATCATATAATCCGCCATCAAATAATATTCCTCCGATAAAGCTTCGATATCATGCCAATCTCCGAAGGATTTATCCACCACATGGTAGTCCATCGGTGCAAATCCTCTATCTCCCGAAGAAGGGAAAAACGGAAGAATATGGACACCTGCCACAGCCTTCTGAAAGTATCGATCCAACACATATTTTAAATCTTTTAAATCGCTTCCCATGCAGTCCGCATAGGTAATCAACATACATTTATTTTCCAGTTTTTTCATAATTCCTCTCAAATCTTTCAATGCATTATTTCACAGCGCCGGCTGTAATTCCCTCCACAATATATCTCTGAAGGAACAGATATAAAATCAAAATCGGAAGCATTGCCAAAAGCAAAGCAGCCATAATTAATCCGGTATCTGTAGAATAAGTTCCATAGAATACTTTTGTTGCAATTGGAATCGTGAATAAATCTTTTTGCTTTAATACCAACGACGGAAGCAAATAGTCATTCCAGAATGCCATAGCATCTATAATTGCAACTGTTGCAACGGTTGGTTTTAAAATCGGAAATACGATACGCCAGAAGGTCTGCCACTTGGTACAACCATCAATCTTCGCTGCTTCTTCCAGTGAAATTGGAACATTCGTATTAATCGCACCATGAAACATAAATGTAGCCATGGATACAGAGAATCCTGTATGCATCAATATCAGCGTAATGCGATGGTTCAATATTCCAAACACTCCGCCGTAAAGAGAAACCAAAGGAATCATCAAAACCTGGAACGGAATTACCATAGATGCAATCATAAGTACAAATAAAATCTTATTTGCTTTCCAGTTATTTCTCACAATCAAATGCGCAGTCATAGAAGATAAAAAGATGGTCAAAATGGTCGAAAATGTAGTAATAATCAATGAATTACCAAACACTTTCCAAAAGTTCATCTTCTTCATTGCATTCGTAAAGTTATCTAATGTAAATCCATGCTTTCCAATTAAACGCAAAGGATCTGCTGTGATATCCGATTTCACCTTAAAGGCATTAATCAATACCAAAATAAATGGAAAGATGACAATGATAAACAGAATTGCCAGCACAAGAATCATGAGAATATGGCGAATTCTTTTTGCGATTGCGGCTTTTTTATTTTGATCCATTATGCTTCCACCTCCGCTTTCTTTCCAACATAAACCTGAAGTCCTCCAACTACCGCGCAGATTACAAATAAGATCAAAGCCTCTGCCTGTCCTGTTCCGTAATCCTTATTCGTAAAGGCGGTATTAAATACGTGCATTGCTGCAAGAGCACTCTCTCCATACGGATCTCCGTTTGTCAAAGAGAAGTTGACATCGTATACCATGAAACATCTGGTGATTGTCAGGAATAAGCATTGCACAAATGATGCTGACATCAATGGAATCGATATATGAATAATGGACTGTGTTCCTGTACAGCCATCTATTTTCGCTGCTTCAATAACATCCTCGGAGACACTCATAAATCCTGCCACATAGATTAACATCATATAGCCCGCATATTGCCAAACAGATACGATAATCAGAGCGGCGATTGCTCCGGTGGGAGTTGCCAAAAGTGACTTTGCATTTCCGGAAGTGATATTCTCGGTCAGTTCTACCAAAGCCTTATTAAATACAAATTTCCATACATAACCGAGGACAATTCCTCCGATTAAGTTTGGAATAAAGAAACCGGTTCTGAAGAAATTTTGTCCTTTGATACCGGTTGTAACCATGTAGGCCAAAACAAAGGCAAATAAGTTTACCAAAACAACTGCAATTGCAGAAAAGATAAAGGTTCTTCCAAGGGATACCCAATAGTCTGTGTCCTTGAAAGCGCTGATATAATTTGCAAATCCAACAAGCGGTTTGCTTGTGGAAACGCCATCATATTTTGTAAATGTAAGATATAAACCGTAAAAGAACGGAACGATTACAACGGCCGTGAACAAAAATGTTGTCACACCGGCAAATAGCAAATATTGTCTGAATTTATACCCAAAAGAATTTGTCTTCATAATTATTTCCTCTTAGTAACCCGGGTCCGTTTGGACCCGGGACTTTTACTCGCTTTTACATTACGCAGTGTAATTAGTGAGGGATTGCTGTTGCGCCCTTGAAGTATTCTTCTACCTGAGAAGCAAGCTCTGCTCTGTCAATGACATCGTCTAAGTATTTCTGCATAATTTCCTGTCCAACAACGGTCATATGATCATCAGGAAGGAAGTTATAGTTTGCAATTAGTCCTGAATCTGAGTAAGACTTAACTGATGATGAAAGTGGATCAAGGGATGCTGCATCGATGTTGTCGAAAGCAGGTACCAATGCACAAGATTCTGTTAAGAAGGTATTTCCTTCTTCATCTGATACCAACCAGTTCAAGAAATCAAGCGCTGCCTTTCTCTGGTCATCTGAAGTACTATCTGATGAATCTACAAAGAAGTACTTAGAACCTCCACCAACAAGTGTAGTATTGGTTCCATCTGTGGTATCTTCCGGTACAGGCATGATTCCCATGTTTTCTGTGTAATCATACTGATTGATAACTGACCAATCCCAGTTACCACCGAACATAAATGCGATTTCACCTTCTGCCAGCTTCATGGATGATTCTTCACGATCAGCATTTGCAGCTGAGTCTTTTGCATAATTGTATTTCTTTAAAGTATCAAAAGTATCCATTAACTGATTGAACTTATCATTTGAATCCAAATCCTCGGTTCCTGCAAGCAATCCGTTTACAAATGCATCCGGATCTGTCTGCTGCTCATATACTTCTGCGAAGTAATGTGCGCCAAGTGACCAGTACTCGCTTAAGATTCCCACCGGTGATTCCATTCCGCCTGCAACCAGTTCATCCAACAGTGCTGTGAAATCTTTTAATGTGGTATAGTTTTCCGGTTTGAATTCTTCGCCGGTGATTGCTTCGATTGCATCAGCGTTATAGATTAATCCTCTTGCCTCTACACAAACAGGGAAGCCTGCCAACTTTCCGTTTACTGTGATGCCTAAGGTTGTGTGTGATGCCCAATCCTCGTTTGAGAGGTCGTATGCATATTCATCTGCCAAAGAATAAATATCTTTTGCATCCACCATTGTGATGGTGTACGGATTGCCTGATGCATACTGTGTAGCGACCTGTGATGCTACGGTTGTGTCGGTATCTGCGTTGTAAACTTCGACTTCTACACCCTTTTCTTCAGAGTATTTCTCTGCCATTTCTTCGAACTGTGTCTGAATCTCTGTCTTTGAATTTAAGATTGTGATTTTGACACCGGAGTCAGATCCGCCTTGTGTGCTTCCGCCATTGTTTCCACATGCTGCCAGTGATAATGCTATTACACCGACGAGCATCAACGATACAACTCTCTTTTTCATTTGAAACCCTCCTTAATTGGTTCGTTGTTTGTTTACATTTCGTATCCTACTCTCATCTATGTCATATGTCAACCGGTTGACATATGATTTTGACATGTTTTACATACATTTTGGCAGTATCGCACAGTAAATTCGCACTGGATTTATGCATTATGCACATAACAAACCCACTTTTGTCGCTTGTCGAATGTCAATCGCATGACATTACAACAAGAACATATTTTAGACAAAGTCCACTTTTGAAGTATTTCGAAAGCAACAGGTCTTTGTAGTTTATGATTTGTGCAGGCTCCATAGACTTTGTTGGCGGATTTTGTTTTGCAACCACGCCAACATTCCCTCTTCCCGCACAAGGTCTTGCTGCGAAAATTGCACCAACGTGTTTCGCTTCTTCTATTACCGAATTTTTCTTTCTCCGGGGTA
>SVFB01000035.1 GCA_015057085.1 Lachnospiraceae bacterium | reverse complement strand
CTGAATGGAATAGAATCCGAACATATCTGTCGGAAGAAAAGATTAGCAAAGATGAATATTTAGATTGGAAATTTAACTGGTATGAGCGAAAGTGTGATCCCGATAGAAGAATCAAATATACCATGTCTGAAATGTTCCAAAAATAGCAGACAGTACTGCAACAGTACTTTGAGAAAAAGTAAAAGCCGTGAAACCCTTTATTTATAAGGTCTCACGGCTATTTGCTCGCTTACTCCATCTCAATCGTTCCAGGCGGCTTACTGGTCAAATCATACATTACGCGATTCACTCCGCGTACTTCATTAATGATTCGGCTCATTACTGTCTGAAGTACTGCGAATGGAATCTCTGCTGCCTCCGCGGTCATAAAGTCGATGGTGCGAACTGCGCGAACTGCGACTGCGTAGTCGTAGGTACGCTCATCACCCATGACGCCGACGGAGCGCATGTTTGTGAGTGCTGCGAAATACTGGTTCGGCATCCACGGTGCCTCGACACCGTTTGCTTCCTTGTATTCGCGTGCAGCTTTGTCCACTTCCTCGCGATAAATGTAATCGGCATCCTGCACCATGCGGACCTTCTCAGCGGTCACTTCGCCGATGATACGGATTCCAAGTCCTGGGCCAGGGAACGGCTGACGGAATACAAGGTATTCCGGAAGGCCAAGCTCTAAGCCCACTGCTCGAACCTCATCCTTGAAGAGGTTGCGAAGCGGCTCGATGATTTCCTTGAAATCTACGAAGTCCGGAAGACCGCCTACATTGTGGTGGGATTTGATCACAGCGGATTCACCGCCGAGTCCGGATTCTACTACGTCCGGATAGATGGTTCCCTGCGCGAGGAAATCCACTTTGCCGATTTTCTTTGCTTCTTCTTCGAATACACGAATAAATTCTTCACCGATGATTTTGCGCTTGCGCTCCGGCTCTGTAACGCCGGCGAGTTTTGCATAATAGCGCTCCTGTGCATTGACGCGGACAAAATTGATATCAAAGTCGCCATTTGGTCCGAATACGCCTTCGACTTCATCGCCTTCATTCTTGCGCAGAAGTCCGTGATCAACGAATACGCAAGTGAGCTGCTTGCCGATTGCTTTTGCAAGGAGAGCGGCAAGTACAGAGGAGTCTACACCACCGGAAAGTGCAAGAAGCACCTTTCCGTCTCCAACTTTTTCGCGGATTTCTCTAACCGCATTTTCTGCGAAGGAATCCATCTTCCAGCTTCCTGCAGTCTGGCAAATGTTTCGCACAAAGTTGTGGAGAATTTCTTTTCCTTTTACGGTATGTAATACTTCAGGATGGAACTGAATCGCATATAACTTTTTCTCTTCGTTTGCATCAGCTGCAACCGGACAATCTGCGGTATGCGCAATGATTTCAAATCCCGGTGCCGGCTTTGAAATATAGTCAAAGTGACTCATCCATACAACGGTCTCATCCTCAACCCCTGCAAACAAACTATCCTTCGCACCGTCGATAAAGGTCTCTGTCTTTCCGTATTCACGGACAGGTGCCTTTTCCACTTTTCCGCCAAGAATATGGTTCATCAGCTGTGCGCCGTAGCACAGACCCAAAACCGGAATTCCCAGCTCAAAAAGCTCCTTTGTATATGTAGGAGAATCCTCTTCGTAACAGCTGTTTGGTCCACCGGTTAAGATGATACCCTTCGGATTCATTTCTTTAATCTGTTCGATTGGTGTGCGATAAGAATAAATCTCGCAATATACATTGCATTCTCGCACGCGTCGCGCCACCAGCTGGTTGTACTGGCCGCCGAAGTCAATGACTATGACTTTCTCCTGCTCCATTTTCGTCCTCCTGAAATCTTGTTTCGTTTAATTAACACCTTGTCATTATAGCCTCAGGCATCGATTATATCAAGGAAAATCATTCTATTCGCTCATGATTGGTAAGCATATTGTAAAGCCAAACGCCTTCTTCACTCAAATCATCTGTTGTGAATCCGCTTGTCTTATTGCAACTGCTCTTTAAAATTGCTGATGATTCATCTTTGTTTGAAAGATTCCAACACACATAACTGATTCCATATTCGTCCAAGGTACTAAGCCACTGATTGGCTGAATCTACATCAATTGCCCCATTTCCGCTGGCATCACAGATTCCATACTCTGATACAAAAATTGGCAATCCGGCCTTTGTTGCTGCAATCATAGTATTTCTCAAATCGTCTTTATGCGTTGCGGCATAGAAATGAAGCGCATACATAATGTTATCATATTTTGTGATTGGATCTGCCGCAGCTTCGTTTACAAACTGACTCCAATTCGGTGTTCCTACGATGATAACGGATTCCGGCGCATTTTTTCTGATAACCGGAATCACTGTTTCTGCATAGCTTTTGATAGAACTCCATGAGGTTCCGTTACAAGGCTCATTACATATCTCATAGATGACATTGTCGTAACTTGCATACTTTGCAGACATCTCATCAAAGAAGGCAATCGCCTGATCTTTATAGATATTCGGATCATTGTCGTTTAAAACATGCCAGTCGATGATGACATACATCTCGTTCTTTGTGGCAGCTTCCACGCCTGCATCCACGATGGACTTTAACCTGGTCTGGTCACCACCGGTGCAGTATCCGTCATATTCTGCGGTATACATTGCAATACGAAATACATTTGCGCCCCAGCTCTTCAGATCCGCAACTGCTGCCTCATTTACATAATCCGGGAACCATGCAATTCCATGGGTGCTGACGCCCCTCAACTGAATCTGTTCCCCATTTGCATCGCATAACTTTCTTCCTTCTACATGAAGTGTCATAGTTTCTTCCCCCTTATTTTCTGTTGTAATCTGAGTTTCAGTTTCTTTTTCCGTCTGCCGCTCCTCAGTTTGCTGCTCTTCAGATTCAGTCTCTGACTGTTGTGTTTCATTAAGCTGAGTTTCATTGTAGGATGATTTCCCGCATCCCCCAACGACTCCCCCCAGCAAGGCAAGCATCAGCACACATGATAGTAATTTTCTTTTCATAACGCACTCCTTTTATATCTAATGCTTGATACAATACGAACTTATTATAACGCAATCCTGGGACTCTCACCACCCTTATACATTCTTGTATAACATAGAAAAAGATGATATTCTAATTTTGTATGGTCACATTCCTATGGAGTTAAGCCAAATGACGAAACAACAAAAGATTAAATCTACTATTTTCAAAACAATCAGCATTTTATTTTTTGCTATTATATTATCCCTTGTTGCAGGGCATGCCGCAGAGGACGTTTACGCTTCTAACCTGTATACCGATGAGGAAACAGGCTATGTCTATTATTACGACCCAGATCAAGATACCTGGTTTTTCAAAGGTGTTAGCGACACCTCTATTACTTCTGTTACAATTCCTAAAACTATCACCATTAACGGTTCTAAAAAGACTGTAAAAGTAAACGAAAATGCAGTCTTAAATCCAACCATGAAAGAGGTCACTGTCAACTGTCCGATTGCTATCAGTACAACCTCTACCTTACATACTTTATTTGAAGGTTCTGCCATCACAAAACTGATAGTAAATTCTGATATTACGCAATATGTATATTTTCCGCCAAAATGTAACACCATTATATTCAATGGCGATTTAGTTGAAACACCTTTATTCAACAATTGTACGACATTATCTTCCATTATCTATAATGGGGATGCGTCCATTTACAGCGGCTACTCTCTTTATTCATATTATCCGGATTCTGTGACCACCATCCAATTCAATGGTCACCTGGATGCTTATCCATATTTTGGCAATGCATCTTCTATCAAAAAAATCACCTTTAAGAATTGTAGCGAGACCACTTTACCTAATGGCATGTTTTATAATTGCAAAAAACTGCAAACCATTAGTCTTCCATCGAATCTAACTAAGATTTCCGATAACGCATTTTATAATTGCAGTGCCCTGAAATCCATTACGATTCCATCGAAGGTCACCACAATCGGTTCATTTGCCTTTTATAATTGTAAGAAACTATATCAAGTTATCTTTACCAAAAACACTAGTAGCATCAGTGATTATGCTTTTTATGAATGTAATCCATCCCTGCTTACCATTGTGGCACCATCCGGTTCTAAGGCACAGAGCTATGCGAAAAAGAACAATTTCCGCACAACCACAACCAAATCCTTGAAGATTAATAAAGGCGTTACCAAGACATATGTTGGTGGCAAATTGCAGATTATAGTCTACAATAATCCTTCAACCGTGAAATATTCCACATCCAACAAAAATGTAGCGACGGTTTCATCATCCGGCATTATCACCGGTAAGAAAGCCGGAACAGCAACGATTAAGGTTACAGTCAGCGGAAAGGCTTATTCCTATAAATATACAGTTGTAAAACGTACCCAAAGTAATGTCCTAAGCATTATTGATACTTATTATGTAAAATCTTCCATGTCTGATTATCAGAAGATTGTCGCCGCGGATGCATGGCTTGCTGCCAATGTGGATTACGACTATACAAATTTCCTTAGCAACACGGTTCCGATGATCAGCCATACCGCAAAGGGTGCATTTGAAAAAGGCGTGGCAGTTTGCGATGGTTATGCATACGCATTTAAAAGCATTATGGATCACTATGGAATTTCCTGCATCTGTGTGCACAACCGCGATCACATGTGGAATGAAGTAAAACTTGGTTCTAAATGGTATTTTGTTGATACGACCTTTGATGATCCGGTTATATCAGGTACCAATCATACCGAGCGAATATCCACACAAAAATACCTTTTAAAAACCACTTCGGTGATAAAAGAAGCACAAGGTTCCACGGCTTATTGGAGCAAGTATTATACAGCAAATTCAAAACCGTCTACTTATAATAAACAAATCAATCATACCGGTTACAAGAAGGCAGTAATCAATCGCACCACCGCCTCTATTGTAAAAGGCAAGACCACCACCATCAAAGTGAGCGGTACCAGTGCCCGCGTCGCCTATAGTTCTTCCGATCGAAGTATTTTGACAGTCAGCAGTAAGGGTGTAGTTAAAGGTAAGAAAGCCGGAACAGCCTATGTCAATGTTAAAATCGGTAGCAGGACATACAAAGTAAAAGTAACTGTGAAATCATAATGGACACAAAAAGCACGCCATCTTTCTAAAAGAAAAGCGTGCTTTTTTGTGCCCATACACTTGCGCAAAATATTCGATTGGTTTATATGAAGCAAGCACTACCAACATATGACAAGATCGCCTCAATCTCAGTCTCTGTCAGTTGCTCAAGTGTTTCATCCTTTCCGGATCCTTTCACCTTTCGCACAATGAGTTCTCCGAAATTATCATCCCAGGTAGAACCGATTTCAATTTCGTAATAGTATTGGTCCTTTGTTTCCTCCAGCGTATACTGATACTCCGGCATCTTCTTGATTTCGCGATTTTCCCATTCAGGAATGAAAATATGATTTTCTTCACTACGATAGCTTAATTCGTATTCCATACAATGATTTCTCCTTGACATTCAAATGCCTGTTTATCTAATTAATCGATTGCTGTCACCTTGTAATCCTTTTCTTCTACTGCTGCCTTTAAAGCATCATCCGATACATCGCCGGATAAAGTAACCACTGCCGTGTTTGCCTCATGGCTTACTTCTGCCTGGGATACCCCATCCAGTGCCTCTAATGCTTTCTTTACTGTGGCCTCACAGTGTCCACACATCATTCCTTCAATTGTCATTGTCTTTGTCATTTTTGTTTCCTCACTTTCTGTTGTTTGATTTGCCATTTGTTGATTCATAGCTTCAATCGCTGTCCCGAGAGATGCAATTTGTTTGATTTTATGATCTTTGGAGGCATTGTATACCTTTACCAGATTTAAGCGTAATGCATTTGTCACTACGCAAAAGCTTGATAAGCTCATTGCCGCAGCTCCAAACATCGGATTGAGTTTCCATCCCCAGATTGGGAAATAAAGTCCGGCTGCCAATGGGATTCCGATTACATTGTAAAAGAATGCCCAAAACAGATTCTCATGAATATTGGTTAAGGTTTTGCGGCTCAGTCGGATTGCAGCCGGTACGTCGATGAGTTCGCTCTTCATCAATACCACATCTGCTGCATCAATGGCCACATCCGTTCCCGCGCCGATGGCAATTCCAATATCGGCTCTGGTAAGAGCCGGCGCATCATTGATGCCATCTCCTACCATAGCCACTTTGCCGTACTCTTTTAGCTGGCGGATCACGGCTTCTTTTCCATCCGGCAGGACACCTGCAATCACATCATCCACGCCGGCCTGCGCACCAATGGCCTCAGCCGTGCGTCGATTGTCTCCTGTAAGCATTACAACGCGAATCCCCATATTCTGCAATTGCGATATGGCTTCTGCAGAATCAGCCTTGATGGTATCTGCCACCGCAATGATGCCCATCAATTTATTGTCATAGGCAAAGAGCAGTGGTGTTTTGCCCTCCGATGCAAGCGCATCTGCCTTTTGATAAAGCTCTGTCTGTACAGCAGTTGTATCTCCGATTATTCCCCTGACATAGGAGAGCGATCCACCCAGCAATGTTTTGCCGGCCAAATTCGCTTGCAATCCGTTGCCCGGTAATGCTTTAAATTCAGATACTTCCTCGACAACCAACCCTTCTTCTTTTGCTTTTTCATTAACTGCTTTTGCCAGCGGATGTTCACTCTTTGCCTCGAGGGATGCAGCCAGACGAATCAACTCCGTCTCTGTGAGTTTTTCATCTGCGACCAAAACATCTGTCACAACAGGCGTTCCGTTGGTGATGGTTCCGGTTTTATCTAAGGCAACGATTTGCGTTCTTCCCGCATTTTCCAGCGATACCGCATTTTTAAATAAAATTCCATTTCTGGCGCCTTTTCCATTTCCAACCATAATTGCAACCGGCGTTGCAAGGCCTAGGGCACAAGGACAACTGATGACCAATACAGAAATTCCTCTCGCCAAAGCAAATCCAACTTCCTGCCCTGCGATCAACCAAATGATGATGGTGATGATTGCGATGATGATGACTGTTGGCACAAAGATTCCGGAAACCTTATCTGCAATTTTTGCAATCGGCGCCTTGGTCGCCGCCGCATCACTAACCATCTGAATAATCTTGGAAAGCGTTGTATCTTCACCGACACGCGTTGCCTGACACTTTAAGAATCCCGACTGGTTCACCGTGGCAGCTGAAACATGATCGCCTGCCTCTTTATCCACCGGAATACTCTCACCTGTCAAAGCAGCTTCATTCACAGCACTTTCGCCATCGAGCACCACGCCATCCACCGGAATGTTTTCTCCCGGACGCACCACAAAGATATCTCCCTGCTCGACGTCTTCAATCGACACTTCCACTTCAACCGCACCGCTTCCATCTGTTGCCTCTCGCAAAACCACCGCAGTCTTTGGCGCAAGCTTCATCAAACTTTTAAGCGCATCTGTCGTCTTGCCCTTCGAATGCGCTTCAAGCATCTTGCCTACCGTAATCAGTGTCAAAATCATCGCTGCAGACTCAAAATAAAAGTCATGCATATACGCTTCTACCGCAGCTGTATCTCCTGTCATCTGTGCTTTTGTCATCGCAAAAAGCACAAATACACTCCATCCGAAAGAAGCTGCCGATCCCAGCGCAACCAGGGTGTCCATATTTGGAGCACGATGAATCAGACCCTTAAAACCGCTGATAAAGAACTTTTGGTTGATGATCATTACAATTGCAGATAGCAGCAACTGCAACAATCCCATCGCAACATGATTGCCCTCAAACCATGACGGAAGCGGCCAGCCCCACATCATATGTCCCATAGAAAAATACATCAGCACAATCAAAAAGGCCAATGATGCCAACAACCGCTTGCGCAGCTTCGGTGTCTCGTGATCCTTAAGCGCCTCCTCTGCCTCCGCATAGCGGTTTGATGCACTGCCTTTTGCCTTTGTATCGCCGCCCTTTACGCTCGCGCCGTATCCGGCGTCCTCCACAGCTTTGATAATCTCTGCCTCGCTGGCATCACCTTCCACACCCATGGAATTCGTCAGCAGACTAACCGAACAACTCTGCACGCCCGGCAAACCATTCACGGCCTTCTCCACACGCGCAGAGCAGGCAGCACAACTCATACCTGTCACATGGAACTGCCGCTGGGGACGGGGGTTAGCGGTCAGTTGGCTGTCCCCATTGGCTAAATTTGTCTCTATGTTTTCGTTTTGATTCATCGTCTTTACCTCATCAATTTTTGAAGAACTTCTATTAACTCATCCATCGTATCCACGCGATCCGCCTTCAGGTCCTCCGTCACACAGTTTTTTAAATGATTTTCCATCAGGCAACGGTTGAAACTGTTAAGTGCTGCAGTCACTGCCGATACCTGAAGCATAATATCCGGACAATATGCATCCTCTTCCACCATGCCCTTGAGACCACGAATCTGGCCCTCGATTCTGCTCAGGCGGTTGATCATCTTTTTCTTATCTTCTGCGCCGCGCAATGTGTGACGCGCCTCTGCGCATTTCGGACAACTCTTCTTTGAATCGCTCATGGTAATCCCTTTCTTCTCTCGTGTGTCATTTATATACCCCTCAGGGGTATCTTTCGCTATGATAATATACCCCTATAGGGTATTTGTCAACCCTATTATTACAAAACAAAAGAGCTTCACCGGATGATTGATGAATCATCCGGCGAAGCTCCTACAGAGTCAAGACTCGCTCGCGAGTCTTGCGCGCCGGATTCGGGTCTGCTTCAGCAGACAAATTCCTGTCCGAATCCGTGCGCATCCTCGCGGAGCGTTTAACTCAGTCGGAGCTTATACCCCGACTGAGTTAAAACGGTCCAATCTCTGGTATTTCATACTTTTGTAAAATCTGATTTACTTCTTTACGATCTTTTATATCTATATACATATCAGTATCATTTATTCTCGCCGTATAACATTCATCATACGCGATACACATCCAAGTCTGTTTATCCCCCTCCTCAAATACGACCGCATAATCGTATCCGAATCCGCAAGAAGGATAATCTTTGTAACTATACCCATCAAAATTCTCTTTTAGCTTTTTAATATCATCTTCATCCGTGACTTCAACATCTATATCGTCTTGATCACCTTTATAAACCAGTCGTATATGTTCCGCATTGTTGAAATATATATGATTCTTTTCACTATGTATAAAGGCGCACCCCTGCATACAACAAAGCATTGTTATCAACATTAAGGCCCATATAATCTCTATCGTTTTCTTTCTCATTATTTAAAATCCTCCACCCTAATATTTCGGAACTACTTTTCCCCTAAACAATAATTCTAGTAATTCACAACAACACTGTCAATCACTCCGATAATAGCACATTTCAACACATTTTTTGCTCATAGCTGTAGCGCATAAAAATAACCCTCCTTACTGAACCTTTTTGATGTCCAGTAAAGAGGGTTGATATCACACTTCTCAGCAGCTTTTTATATATTCAAATTTACTACGATTTAACATCAATGAAATTCTTTCAAAATATCTTCAAAATCAGCTGTCCCGTTGATTTCTAATTTCTGAAGATAATCATATACAGCCACTTTATCATTATTTTTTTCTAACAAAAGCGCAACCAATCCTGTACATATTGCCGTCGAAAATGATGAGCCTTCGCAACCGGCATATTCATTCGCTTTAATACATGTCACAATGTTCTCACCCGGCAAATAGATCACATGTTTACTTAGTTCTCCAATTGGAGAGACTTTTGTTCCTTGCCGATCCACGTATCCTACACATAAGACATTACTATATTTAGCCGGATAGAGAATATTATTTTCCATATAATTTCCTGCCGATGCTACGACAATGATGTCATTTGATATTGCTCGCTCAATTGCCGCTTCTAACTCCGGACTCCCATTTGTAACTCCGATACTTATATTAATAATATCAACCTTTTGGTCCACGGCCAACTGAATTCCAGCAGTCAAATTCTCTATACTAACTGAACCATATTCATCTGCCCCAACATCAATAAAAGATATCTCTACATCTGGTGCCACACCTAATACCTGATCCGCGTTTTGCGGGCAAGCTGCTATAATACCACATACTGCAGTTCCATGCAAAATATCATTCTCCGCAAGATGATTATCGCCGCCTATTTGCGTATTAACTTCTTTCAGTTGAGCCTTCAATTCCGGCGTCTCACAATCTATTCCTGTATCGACGACCGCTATCTTGACATTTTTCCCGGTATACTCTTTATCCGATTGATCCCAATGAATATAACTTAACCAGCTTTCTCTTCTGTGGTGTAAAAAGGACTTTCCATTGGTTCTCCATTTGAGTAATAATACCGCGATAGTTACCAGAAATAAAATTGCAATTATGCTAATTAATTGTTTTCTTTTTTTTAATTTCATTCAAACTACCAATTCCAATCAATAGCAGACACCATACTTCAATTGCTACAATAGCATATGGTGTTAGTTCATCAAACGACTCATGCATTTCCCTTGCCGAAACAATCGGTTGATATGTAATTTGATATTGCTCATCATCAAATATAACATCTCCAGTCAACACTGGCATTGTAACATTTCCTATTGTTTTTTCTGCCTTGAAAGTATCTTTTTCTTCAGTTGTAGAAAATGTCACATATGATGTATTATCTGTGGCGATATCCCTTAGATACATAGATGTATCGTTTTCATCTATCACTAGATATGCATCTGAACGATTTGCTTCAAATAAATCTTTACATTTTGAATAGGTCGACGGGTCAAGAGATATTTCTTGTTGTGAATCCCCTCTTTTCGCTTCTGCAATCCCTATTTGAGAAAAAAGAATAACAAGTACTCCTAAAAGTGCGATTAATTCCCACATGTTATTCCTTTTTACAATATGTTTATTCGCCAAGAGCCTAGCTATAATATATATAAGAACGATAGCTAAGTAAATTAAACACTTTTCATATATGGAATCATTAACCATATTTTGATGAGCCCAAACTATAATAGAAATAATTGCTAACACATCTATAAATCTATTAAGCCATTTATTATTTCCGTCTAGCTCGTTGTCCTTGCACAGCAGTGTAATTGGTAATAAAATACATAAAAATAAATAAATACCATCCACATAAAACGAGAATCTGCCCAAATTTGACCAATCCAAAACAAGCCAGACAATGAGCCCCATTAATTCATAGGCAAGTATTTTCTTTTTCATTTTTCCCCCTTTAATTTAGTTTTTATGGTTTTTTACTTCTAAATAAACATATTCAGAACCACTACCATTCGCAACCGTATAGTCTTTTGCAGCGCCACTGAATGTAAGATTCTTAACCCTAGCAGAAACCTTTGTTGGCTTATTTTTTCCATTTGGACTTTTTACTACAATTGCGGGTTTAATAGTGTAATATTCGTTTTCACTTGCATCTTTTCTTTTCTTACTGCATTCCCAAATAGGCATCATTTCATCTCCGCCATTAGTCTTATTTTTTATAGTAAGACCATTAGGATCATATGTGTAACTAAATCCACTAGATAAAGACGATGATAATCCTGTTTCAGAAGCAGAAATACTACTACCAATAGAAACTGTTTTGCTCTCTTGTCCGCTCTCTAATACAGATGCATCAATAATTGAACAATTGTTCTGCTCATAGAGTCGATTTTGGACCGTAAAATTTAACAACTTATAATCATTTGCTGCTCCTACTAATGCAGTCGTCCAAAATGTATCATATCTTTTTTTACCCTTTCCTCCTGCTGAATAAGCGCTTAACGTCACCGTTGCATATCCCATTTTTCTTCCGGAAACACACTCTCCCTTTTTTGCTGCCTTTGTCTCGTGATTATACCAATGCAATCTATAAAAATATGTTGTCCGAGAAGTCTCCGCATAAGCAGAACCTATATTATTACTTGCCTGTAAATGTGCTCTAAAATCATCACATTCCTCAGGAATTACATTTTTATTGGTAGAAAAAAACAATGCCTCATCATCTGATATATCCAATTGAATTTCATCAATAGCGGATTGCGAAAATTCTTCATCCACCACTTGCCCATCATCAGACACCATCTCCAAACCAATAGGCGTTACCTTTACTTCCTGTGCTTCTTTCTCAATTTTGTAGCCAATCACATTCTTATCTGAATCAATATCTTGACACTCTAGCATTTCTTCAATTTCATCTGGCTCGCTTGAAAAATCAACAATTTGAACACCATCATCCAGTAATTCATCAATCTCATCTTTTTCAAAATCTACAATTGAATCGTCTTTAATTACAACAGCCTGCACATCAGGGGCAAGGTTATCCAAATCCACCCCCTCTTGTAATTGAACAACATTCTCCTGTTCCACATTATCCGCCGCAAAAATACTAGCGCCATCAAATATTCCACAACTCAACGTTGCAACGACTAATCCGCATATTATTTCCCTTTTCATTTTATACCTCCGCTCTAACCAAGTTGTAAATTTATGCAAAAATAATTCTAGCAATTCACAGCAACACTGTCAACCGTTTTTTACAATCAGTTTCCGTTTTAGTGTCTTTTCAAATTCCGCTTACCTCACAGTTAGTAACTGTTTCGAGATACCAGCTAGCACTTACCATATGGTTAGTTTCCTATCTGACACCTTTCCTGTCATTCTTACCCCTAGTAGAACAGCACGATTAAAACACTATAATTTTCATCAAAAAAGGTCTGTGTCATCTACACAGACCTTTCCCTTTATTCATTACAAATTAATATTATTCAAGTCTCGTTCACGAGACTTGGCACGAGACTTGGCGCGAGATTTGCGTCAGCGTAGCTGACATATTTCATATGCAAATCTCTGCGCATCCTCGCGGAGCGTTTATCTCAGTCGGAGATTGTAACCCCGACTGAGATAAATAATAGATGTGTACTTCATCCTTTGTCACTCACTATTTTACCGTAATTGTCACCGGGAAAGTCTTCTTTCCGATTGTCACATAAAGTGTTGCTACACCTTTGCCTTTGGCAGATACAACCCCTTTTTTATTTACAGTAAAAATCTTTGTATCAGAAGAACGATAGCTCACACGCTGTTTTGTTCCGGTCACTTTGATTGTAACCGTCTTACCTTTTGCTACCGCTGAGTTGGCGTAATTGATCACTGCCCCCTGATATCCGGTATGATTAATTTGTTTATTGACCGATGATGATTTGCTATTTGCTGTCTTGTATTTACTCCATTTACCCGAGTGTGCTTTTTTTGCTTCTTTTGTATTTAACAAGAATGACTGCGTCGTACGATAATCATATCCTGTCATCGAGCGCAAATGATACCACTTGCCGCCGATTTTCACCTGAGACCATACACTTTTAATCCTGTATATGAGTGTCCCTGGTTCCTGGTATTTCGAATCTACAGTATGTGTTGCAATTCCATAATGTTTCATGATGACGCTAAACGCATCACAAAGGCCATATAAATTTGCCTTTCCTTTGACAAGGCATCCATCTGCAGTCGACTCAACCGGTGTGCCAAAAAACACTCCTGATTTGAGTTCCACATTCTGATCAAACCACTCGATGGTAGCGCAGACTTTCTCATAATCCGACATCTCAGGCGTCACTGCATACTTGTAAATCAAATTTAAAACATTTTTCTTCGTACGCTTCACGACTGTAATTTTCTTGCTGTATTTTTTGCCATTATAGGTCACAACGAGATTCGCGCTTCCGGCTTTCTTGCCTTTTACATAATAATTCTTTCCACTGACAGCAAGCACGGATTTGTTAGAGCTTGTCACTTTGATATCATGTGCATTCAAAATAACAAAGTCAATACGACCACCGACAAATGTCTTTGGTGCTTTGCATACAATCTGTACTTTCGTGGAAGTACTTGTCTGCCAATGATTACGCAGTGCATCCTGTCTCGCATAAGAAGATTTCGGCGCCACAAGGGTAATATTGTTGCCACGGTCCAGATCCCATGCATCTTCTTCCACTCTTGTCTGATTGCCCGTGATAATCAACTGATATAATTTCTTACAACCTCCAAAAGTACATTCCGGAATTTTCTTTACACGCTTGCCAACTGTAACGCGCTCCAGCTTGATACATGACTGGAACACTCTATCTCCAAGTGTCGTAACCGTATCAGGAATGGTCACTGTTTTCATGCTCTTACAATTGCCAAATGCCTGCTCGCCAATTGAGGTCAATGACTTTGGGAATTTGACCGTTTGCAAATTATGGCACGCAGCGAATGCATAGGCCGGCAGAGAAGTAATTCCCTCCGGCAATTGAATCGTCTTTAACTTAGAAGAATAAATGCCCCAACTGTTGGCAGCTTTTTTGCAACGAGCGATGGATATATACTCTGCATTTGGCAAATACAACTCCTCAAAGATGTCAATCGTCCCCTTGATGGTAACTTCTTTTAATGACGAAAAAATCGCATAATTAGCATTATTAAGTGCAAAAAAATCTTTTTCTACATCCCCTTCTATCACCAACTTGGTCAAGGTATGTCCATTGCTCTCATAGGTGATTTGTGTACTCGGATTAAGATATACAGAATAGACATTCCCATCCGGTGCAGTCACTGTCTTTGGAATCGTAAGTTCATTGCCGGTTAAATGAATGGCCACCAATACCATCCTGTCTTTGTCGTTGTCGTTTTCATCCAATACATAAGTCGCATCTTCTGTGTCAATGGTCTCCGCCAGTTCATCAGCTTGTGTAGACGTAGGCTTCCACATCATCACAAACACAAGTGCCGCCAAAATGCATACCAGACGGCCAATTCTCTTTTTATTTGTTTCCATATTTTCTCCTATCCGGTCACAGTCTTATTTTATGTGACCATCAAAAAGAGTATAGCACCATATCGAATGAATTGACAAGCAAAATAGGGACCTGTGAAATCCATTCACAGGTCCCTGATATAACTGATTTGATATTGCAAACTGAATTAGCAAACGCCCTGTGCAAGCATTGCATCTACTACCTTTTCAAATCCGGCAATATTTGCACCTGCTACATAGTCGTCGTTTCCACCAACTGTCATGTTGTATCTCTTTGCTGCATCGGAGATATTTGCATAAATAGTCTCCATGATGCCCTTTAACTTGCTGTCAACTTCTTCGAATGTCCAAGAAAGTCTCTCAGAGTTCTGGCTCATCTCAAGAGCTGATGTTGCAACACCACCTGCGTTTGCAGCCTTTCCACCAACGAAGAGAACACCGTTCTCCTGTAAGTACTTAGTTGCTTCTAATGTGGTAGGCATGTTTGCACCTTCTGTTACAGAAGTTACACCATTTGATACAAGCATCTTAGCATCTTCAAGATCCAACTCGTTCTGAGTTGCACATGGAAGAGCAAGATCAACCTTGTACTGCCATACACCGTGCTCTCCGTTCTTCTTCTCGAAGTACTGAGCGCTTGACTTAGCAGCTGCATACTCTGTTAAACGTGCACGCTTCACTTCCTTTACTTCCTTAAGAAGTGCTACATCGATTCCTTCCGGATCATAAATCCATCCTGTAGAATCAGAACAGGTTACAACCTTAACTCCAAGCTGCTGAGCCTTTTCGATTGCGTAGATTGCTACATTTCCAGATCCGGAAACTGCTGCAGTCTTTCCTTCCAGGCTCTTTCCATGATCTCTCCAGAGTGCATCTGTCAAATATAACAGACCATATCCGGTTGCCTGTGTACGGGCAAGTGATCCACCCCAGGTAAGACCCTTTCCTGTAAGTACTCCTTCGAACATTCCCTGAATTCTCTTATACTGTCCGAACATAAATCCGATTTCACGAGCGCCGGTTCCGATGTCACCTGCAGGAACGTCTACATCAGCTCCGATATATTTGCTAAGCTCGGTCATGAAGCTCTGGCAGAATGCCATGATTTCACGATCAGACTTGCCCTTAGGATCAAAGTCAGATCCACCTTTACCACCACCGATTGGAAGAGTGGTAAGAGAGTTCTTGAAGATCTGCTCAAATCCGAGGAATTTGATGATACCTAAGTTTACAGAAGGATGAAGTCTTAAACCTCCCTTGTATGGTCCGATTGCGTTATTGAACTGAACACGGAAACCTCTGTTTACCTGAACCTGTCCGTTATCATCTACCCATGGTACACGGAACATAATCTGACGATCCGGCTCAGTAATTCTCTCAAGGATTGCTTCTTTACGATATAATTCTTCGTTTGCATCAATCACAGGGCGAAGAGAATCCAGAACTTCTGTTGCTGCCTGTAAAAATTCAGGTTCAGAAGCGTTCTTTTTCTTTAACTGCTCTAATACTTCATCTACGTAACTCATGTTTCTTTTCTCCTTTGTATATATTTATTATGTTTGTTCTACATCGATAGTTAATATTCTAAAGCAAAATGCAAGTTAAGACAACAGAAAATTCATTTTTCGCTTAAATTCCTAAATAAATTAAGTGTTTTTTCTTTTATTTTGAAATTTTTGCCTTTATTTTATTCGTTTTATAACTTGCGGTGTTGTTTTCCATAAATCCCGATTATATAAGGTCAAGACTCGCTCGCTTTTTTGTAAAAGAGATACAAAAAAGATTTCGCCTCTTGACAGTATAGGCAGAAACGAGTAAGTTAAATATCGTTGGTACGACAACCAATGAACATTATATTACACACTGCTAGGGGTGCATGCGCTGAGATGTCCCATCTTTTGGGATTAACCCTTATTACTTGAACCGGATAATACCGGCGTAAGGAAGCAAAGACAACGTTTATACTTTTGTACAGACGTTCGCGCGTAACCCTCCAGGCAGCAAGCACTAGGAGGTTTTTTTATGTCATTCTTTATTACAGCTTCTGATGGAGCTTATGCTTTGACTAAGGCCGGCATGATTTCCATCATCATTCTGATTGTCGTTGCAATCGTTGTAGCAGCCATCATCGCAGGATACAAACAGCAGACTTCCGGCTTTACCACAAAGTCACTTGCCGTTGCCGGAATTTCTCTTGCGCTCGCATTTGTTACAAGCTTTATCAAATTCGAGTTGCCAATGGGTGGTTCTGTTACTTTGTTTAGCATGTTCTTCATCTGCTATGTTGGTTATCTTTATGGTAGCGCAGTTGGATTTATCACTGCTTTTGCCTACAGCTTACTTGCATTTATTCAGTCAGGAAGCACCTACTTCTTAAGTCCGTTCCAGACATGTTGCGATTACTTCTTCGCATTTACCGCCCTCGGACTTGCAGGACTTTGGTTCAAGAAAAAGCACGGACTTGTCATCGGATATATCGTTGCAGTATTGGTTCGTGGTCTGTTCCACACCATCGGCGGATATATTTACTGGATGGATTACATGCCTGATTGGTTCCGTGAGCATCACCTTGCAAGCTTCTACTCAATCATCTACAATTACAGCTATATTTTAGCAGAAATGGCTATTACATTAATCGTGATCAACATTCCTGCAGTAAAGAAGGCGCTGATGAAGATTGCACAGGAAGCCACCAGCGACAGCAAATTATCTGTTCATTCAACACAAAAAACAGCAAGCGAATCATAAAAGTTTTTTCTAAAACATCTGTTGAGAACGACAAAAAAGGAATTGACCGAATCGGCCAATTCCTTTTTTTATCGTTAACTCAGTCGGAGCTTGTACCCCGACTGAGTTGAAATCTTATAACAGATGTGCGCGTAATTCTTCTCCGCTTTGTGCTGAGAAATATGCCGGTGGGATATCGAGGATGGTCTTGCATCCCGTCTGTCCTTCCTGACGCATCTTATAAGCTGCACGTGCAACGCATACCAAAACGCTGGTGGTGAATTCCGGATTGGAATCTAACTTCAAGCTATATTCGATGATATGATTGTGCTCCTTGTTTGCTCCGGTCTTTCCTGAACGGAATACAAATCCACCATGTGCCAAACCTGCATGATTTGTACGTAATTCCTCTTCGCTGATAAAATGTACGGTTGTATCATAATCAGCAAAATAGTTTGGCATTTCTTTGATTTCTTTTTCTACCTTTGCAGCATCTGCTCCGTCTTCAAGTACAACAAAGCACTCTCTTGTATGTTTCTGACGTGTAGTCAGCTCAGGATTCTTTCCGCTACGAACTGCCTCTAAAGCACTGTCAACCGGAATGGTATACTGCTTTGCATTCTTAACGCCATCGATACGGCGAATCGCATCTGAATGTCCCTGAGAAACACCCTTGCCCCAGAATGTATAATCTTTTCCATCCGGAAGAATTGCATTTGCATATACTCTCATCAAAGAGAACATTCCCGGATCCCATCCACAAGAAATCACGCCGATGGTTCCCGCAGCCTTTGCTGCTGCATCTACATTTGCGAAATGCTCCGGAATTCTTGCATGTGTATCGAAGCTGTCTACGACAGTAAACATCTTTGCATACTGTGGTGTCATTTCAGGTAAATCTGTTGCACTTCCTCCGCAGAGAATCATAACATCAATCTTGTCTTTCCAATCCTCAACTTCTGAAACTGATACAACAGGAACATTATCTGTTAAAATCTTTACACTAGAAGGGTCTCTTCTTGTAAATACGGCAACCAATTCCATATCAGGTGCATCCTGCAATGCAACTTCTACACCTCTACCAAGGTTTCCGTAACCCATAATACCAAGTCTGATACTCATATGTTTCCTCCTTTAAAATGAATTGTAACCAATCCCTCATATAGTAATCCCAAGTGAAAATATTTTCAACACTTTTTTTAATTTAGTAAAAAAGGGCCCACCTCACACATAGGCAGACCCTTTTTCAGTCATCATATTATAACTATATGCTACTCAAGAATTAATTGCATACTTCCATACATTCCCGCATCGTTTCCAAGTGTAGCCAATTCAAAGCGGGTATTGCGACAAGCGAAAAATGCACGCTCTTTAAAATGTTTTTGAACCGCATCAATCAAGATTTGTCCTGCCTTTGAAACTCCACCGCCGATTACAAAAACTTCCGGATCAGCGATACAGCTGATGTTTGCAAGTGCACCTCCAAGATATTCTCCAAGAGTATCGACCAGTTCGATTGCAACAGCATCTCCTGCCTTTGCTGCATCAAAGACATCCTTCGCAGTGACTTCTGCAAGATCACGAAGGGAGGTTGCATCATTATCTGCTGCAAGCTTTTCTGTTGCAAGACGTACAATTCCTGTTGCGGAAGCATACTGCTCTAAGCATCCCTTGCAGCCACAGTTGCAAGCTTTTGTCTCAGTCTTATTCACATTGATATGTCCGATTTCTCCGCCGGCTCCGTTAAATCCTTCTACGACTTTTCCGTCGATGATAACTCCACCGCCAACTCCGGTTCCTAAGGTAACGACTACTACGTTCTTGCTACCCTTTGCACCACCTTGCCACATTTCGCCGAGTGCTGCAACATTCGCATCGTTTCCAACCTTTACGTTTAATCCTGTTAATTTTCCAAGTTCCTCAGCAACATTGACATCACTCCAGCCAAGGTTTACGCAACGCTCTACATAGCTTGCATTCTTAACCGGTCCCGGAACACCGATTCCGATTCCCTGAACATCTGATTTATCAATTCCTTCTTTTGCAAGTTTCTCCTCTAACGCCTTTGCGATATCCGGTAAAATTGCAACCCCGTTGTTTTCTGTATTGGTCTTGATTTCCCACTTATCCAACATCTTTCCGGTTGTCTCAAAGAAACCGATTTTTACAGTTGTGCCTCCTACGTCGACACCAAATCCATACTTCTTCATGTAAATACTTTTCTCCTTATATAATTTATTTCATCTCATTATCTTTTTACACCAAGATATATTTTACAACACGATACCTCTTCTATCAATTCCGGTTTTATCCTTTTTTGCATCATTTCTTGCTATATTTTATTCTGCCGGATCTGCATCATCCGCGTTGTCTGCATCATCTGCGTTGTCCGCATCGTCCCCGTTGTCTGCATCATCCCCGTTGTCTGCTTCATCTGAGTTGTCTTCTTCGTCCGTATTGTCCTGGTTTGCCTCGCTTCCAAAATCTTCCGACAGTTGCGCATAAGGCAAGAACTCTAATGGCGTCAATCCTTCATGAATGATATTCATATAATCCTGCCAAATATGTGATGAATATTTTTCCTGCGTCAGATTATCAATGGTCTTTGGCATGTCATATCCTACCCAGACTGCAGTTGTGTAATAGCGTGTATAGCCCACAAACCAGCTATCTTTACTATCATTTGTGGTTCCGGTCTTCACTGCTGCCGGCATATCATTATCCAGCTCAAATCCTTTTGCAGTTCCTTCGAATACAGTCTCCAAGACTTCCGTCATCATACGCGCTGCAGTTTCTTTATAAACCACCTGCTCAAGATTCTCATATTTATAGACAATATTTTGCTCAGAGTCCACAATCTGCTTGATGCAGGACGGCTCTCTGTACAAACCGTCATTTTCCAGCGTGCTATAGGCAGATGCCATTTCCAGGGAAGAGACTCCCTTGGTAAAGCCGCCCAGACATGTAGGCAATATATAATCATCATCCTCGATGGCACTGAAATTCATATTTTTCAAATACTGCAGTCCCACCTCCGGTGTCAGTTCCTGATACAGTTGCCAAGCCACTGTATTTAGCGAAACCTGCACAGCAAATTCAATGCTTACATCACCGTAATACACTCCACCTGCATTACGCGGTCCATCCTCAAATTTGTAATCATTAATGATACTATCTTTGGTATAGCCTCTCTCGAAGCAAGGAGTATATACAATCAATGGCTTGATGGAACTTCCCGGCTGTCGATGACTTTGATATGCGCGATTTAATGTATATGATGTAAAATCCTGCGTTCGACCGCCCACAATTGCCACCACCATTCCGGTGTCATTATCGATTGTCACCGCGGATGACTGCATCAAATATACATCATCTTCACTCTTTTCTGTGAAATCCTTTAATTCCTCATCGATTGTCTCCTGAAGCGCATTTTGCTTTTCCATATCGATGGAAGTATAGATGGAATACCCCTTTGTAAACAGTTGCTTCTGGTATCGCTCAAACTGCTCATCGTAGGCCTCGTCATATTCCTTTTCTTCTTCTTCGGTTTCAAAGTAGTATTTGAATTCAAAGCCGTTGGCTTTCATCAACGCACGTGTGGCGCAATAGTAAGTATAGGTGTCTACATAATTGTTCCACTTATCCACCTCATCTTCGGAATGATCGAGGATGATGATTTCATTCACAGCATTTTCGTATTCACGCTGTGTGATTTTTCCATCGTCATACATACTTTTTAGAATTGTATTACGTCGCGAGATTGTATGATCGTAATTCACCAAAGGATCATAATAGGTGGGACTATTCGGAATCGCCAGCAAAAATGCAATCTGGGAAACTGTCAACTCCGAAGGTTTACAGCTAAAGTATCCTTTGCAGGCTGCTACAATTCCATAATAGCCATTGGCGAAATAGATATTGTTTAAATAAAATTCCATAATTTTATTTTTGCTGTAAATTTTCTCTAACTCTGTTGCGATTGCCATCTGCTTAATCTTATAGCGCCAATCGCGACTGGATGTATCCATATATACAAGCTTGGCCAGCTGCATTGTAATGGTACTTCCACCTTGCGTCACTTCTCCATTTTGAAGCATCGCTTTCACCGCTCGTAAAAGGCCCTTCACATCCACACCATTGTGAGAATAATAACGCTTGTCTTCGATGCTGATAATTGCAGTCACAAAATCCGCCGGAATATCTTCAAATGACACATATCCGGTTTGCTTTGCACTTTTCTTTTCTGATATTAAATCTCCGTTGGAGGCATAAATTGACACGGTTTGTGAAGGCATGAATGTTGACTCATCCGAATTGGCCACAAGTTCATGCGCTTCTTTCCGCAAAGACTCTACTTCTCCTGCATAGCCGCCGACATAATAATAGCCCACCGCCATCAGAAGAAGCGTCATCAGAACAATTTGAAATTTGATAAAACCCCAGAAAAAACGATGTTTTTTCTTTTTCTTATTTCTCTTTGCCATACAATCAGTTTAGCTTATCTATAACCTCTTTGCAAATTTCATTACGGCTTTTTCCATCCGTGATAATCGTCAAATCTGCGGCCGCTTCATATTTCGGTCTGCGGGCCTCCATAAGCTTTGTAATATATTCCACATTCATGTTGCCATTGAGGAGAGGACGGTTTGTGCTATCTTTGACACGTTCATAAATTGTCTGCGGTGAAGATTGCAAATAAACCACAGTTCCGCTTTCTCTCATAGCTTCCACATTCACCTCTCGCATTGGCACACCGCCGCCGCAAGAGACAACTGAATTTCCCTCTTTTCCAATGGTCATAATCAACTTTGTTTCCATATCGCGAAAATGTTCTTCGCCATATTTCTCAAAAATATCATTGATGCTCATTCCGGCCTCTTCCACAAGACGCTCGTCCATTTCCACCAATGACATGTTGCACTCCTTTGAAAGAACCTTGGCAATCGTGCTTTTTCCGGTTCCCATAAATCCAATTAAAAAAATATTTTTTGCCATCGTTCTTACGCCTCGCTAAAGTATTTTGCTTTCACTTCTTCCACCGGCATTTCCTCTCCTGTATAGAGTTTAAATGCAGACACGCCTTGCCATAAAAGCATTCCCTTTCCGCCGATCGTCTTGCATCCTGCTGCCTTTGCTTCACGCAAAAGCTTAGTTTCGATTGGATTGTATACCACATCGCAAACAATCAGTTCCGGTCTAAAGAAGCTTGGATCTTTTACAATACTTTGATCGTCCATTGGCTTCATTCCAACCACGGTGCCATTTACGAAAATATCACTGTCATCCATTTCGCGCTTTAATGTCTCTGCATCATCCACATCAAACACGTTTACTTTGATTCCTTCTACTCCATCCATGATTTTCTTTGCGGTTGCTTCTGTTCTAGGGAAAAATTCATCCTTTTTATTAAAAATAGAGATTTCTCTTGCGCCATCAAGTGCACACTGCACCTGAATTGCTGTAGCCGCTCCGCCGCCACCGCAGATGGTAATCTTCTTTCCCTTTACTTCCACGCCATGATCCAAAAGATTTCTCACAAATCCTTCACCGTCGGTATTGTGTCCCACCAGATGACCGTCCTGATTCACAATGGTATTCACAGCCCCCATGATGGTTGCCGCCTGAGACAACTCATCCATATACTGTACAACTTCTGTCTTGCAAGGAAAAGTTACACTGCATCCTGCCATATGAAATGTCTTGATTGCAGCAATTGCATCAGCTGTGTCTTCCTTTTGAATATCAAATGCCAGATATGCATAATCCAGCCCCTTTAACTGACAACCATAATTGTACATCGCCGGTGAACCGGAATGTCCCACCGGTGAACCAATTAAACCAAGTAACTTTGTTGTTCCGGAAATTCTTGCTTCCATTTTTTTCTCCTAATACATTTAATCTTTTATATATATCTCAATAATTCGGTTGGGATATCGATGATTTCTTTTGCCCCATGTTTTTCCAAAAACTGGCTGCTCTTAAATCCCCATGAAACGCTGATACATCGCATTCTGGCATTTTGTGCTGTCTGAATATCCACCTCGGAATCTCCCACATAAAGCGCATGGGCCGCATCGACGCCAAGCACCCGCAGTGCTTCTAAAACCGTATCCGGTGCAGGCTTTCTCGAAATGCCTTCCCGTTCACCGATTGCAACCTGAATATAATCTGCGAAAAATGTCTCAGCCAACTCTTTCACCACGCTGTCAATCTTATTTGAAACAATCGCCATCTTGATGCCGCGGCTCTTTAATTCCTCCAGCATTCCCATGATTCCGCGATATGGTGCAGTCTTATCCTGGCTATGCGCATGATAAAATGTGCGAAATGCTTCAAAGGCTTCCTCAAAATGAGGATTCTTCTTGCCTCCAATCACCGCACGCTCCATCAGCAGTCCGATTCCATTTCCCACAAAACTTTGCACATCCTTTAGCGTGCGCTCCGGCTCATCAACAGCGCGCAGTGCCGCATTGACTGCGTCAGCCAAATCCTCTATGGTATTGAGCAAAGTGCCGTCCAAATCGAAGACAATTGCTTCCACTTCTTCTTCCTTGTTACGCTTTGCCAACTCAAAACGATCTTCAAACAAATCCTTGCTTACAATATATAAATCCTGCGCTGAGTGATTGCGCATCAACAAATAATCACCCTCGTCGCCTTTTTTGTATGCTTTAGTATCCCACAAATCAAATAACTTGATATTGTGTTCCAATTGCATTGCCATTACCGGATTTTGATCGATTGGGAAACAGGTCTTCGCCCTTTCAATGAGTGAAACGCCACTGCTGCCTTCCTGATCCAGGCGAATGGTCGGATTATATTCCGAATCTTTCAGTTCAAACTTCCAATCGGCTGTGCGATAATTTGATTCGAAAGTACTTCGGCTGACCGCATTCACATCGCCTCGATCTCCGATGATAAAGAGCATCTGTTCCTGCACGGTGATAATCAAATCCTCCTCATCAATGGAACGCACTCGCACGCGTGTGCCAACCGGGAACAAATCCGTAGACTCCAGATAGCCATAGGCGATTTGTCTTCTCACATAATTTCTAAATGGCATATTCATCGGGCTAAAGGTGCTTGCATCGATGATTTCCGTATTATTAAAGTAATTTCGAATCTTGTATTCCAGAAATGATTTACATGCGCTGGCCTGAGGGATTTCGCGCTTCCCGTTTTCTCTTATTTCCAGGCGCGGAATCATCTTATATTCTTTGCAATATTGCTTATATTGCGGCAAAAACAAATCATATCTCAAGAAACCACCTGCTTTATCCGCATGACCGCCTCCTGAGCCAATTCCTTTTGCAAGTTCCTCTGCCATCTCCTTTGCACTTACTTCTCTGATGCAACTTCGAACAGAAAACTTAATGCCATTTAGCTGAAGAGTGAATACCACACACGCATCCACAATATCCACTTCCAACACCAGATCGCTGATAATTCCAAGTATATTTGGGTCGCACTGGTTCGCTTTTACCACTGCGCACCGATATTCCTCCATAAATTCGGTACGAAGCAAGGCGGTACCCGCCACTTCCAACTCATCTATGGACAAATTCGAATTTCGTAAAAAAGAAATCAGCTGTTCATCATAGATTACCTGGTCGCGAAAATCTCGATCCATTGGATGGGAGATTTCTGCCAAGCCTCCTGTATCCATATATAATCCATAATAAAGGGCAGTCGCTACATTGCGGTGCTGATTGACATCAAAATGTTCCTCTTTCAACATATTCCAGACAAGTGTCGCGCAGGAAGCCAAATTGCTGCGCACTTCCGACAAATCCGGCAAATCCCCTGAAGTAATATGATGATCGATTACCGCAACCGTTTTGGCCGGAAACATGGCAACATTTCCCTCACCATACTGGCAATCCACTGTAATCAGCAAATCGCAGTTTTTCACTTCCTCTTCATAAGTGATTGGAATATTTAGTTTTTCAATCATCTTAATCAGATTACTTTTTTTGATTCGATTATTGCCACCATAGATGAGCGATACTTTTTTGCCTTGCTCGTGGAGATAAGTATATACTCCAAATCCGCTTCCGATGGCATCCGCATCCGGATCATTGTGACATTGTACAACGATGTTGTCGTACATCAATAAATCTCTTAATCGCATTTCGCTATTCTTCCTTTTGATTTACTGCGTCCTATTCTTCATCATCGATATACGGAAAGAACACTTCGCTTCGATGATCAGTATCAAACATACTGTTGTATTGCAGTATTTTATATTTCTGAATCCACTCTGCTTCCTCACCGGTGGCATCCTTTATGAATCGATAACCGCCGATTTCCTTTGAATAATAGGCAACAGAATTAATTGCCGGAATCACTTCCCTAAAATCTTTTAGAAATCTCTCGTACGGCGTCAGTTCAATCCCTGCCCGTTCCAAGGTATATGAAGACAAAAAGTTCAGGCTGGTAATATCCACCGTCTCCTCTTGTGTATCATAGTTTGTCCACACAAAGAATGGAACTTTATAATAATTTTCTGTTTCCTCTAAGGTCAGTCCACTTAGACCTTTCCCCGTCAATATCTGATAAAAGCCTTCCGATAAACTCGGCTGATGATCCCCAAAGAATACTATCTCCACAGGTTCATCCACGTCCTCAAAATATGTAACCAGCTTTTCTAATGCCTGGTCGCTTACATTTAAAAGCGAAAAATATTGATTCGCATCTGTATAGGATCGACCGATTTTATATACCTCTTCCGTGAAATTCGGATACGTAGTTGCATATCCACCATGATTTTGCATCGTCACATTCATCATGAATAGGGATTCTCCCTCCGCCTTTGCTTCAAATCTGGCTATAATCTGATCATATAATTCCTCATCCGCAATATATTCACGCACGATATTTTGATTCGGAAAATCATCGATAAAATACATTTCATCAAATCCCAAAGATGGATATACCTGATTGCGGCTCCAACCGGTAGATAAATACGGATGCATTGCCACGCATGTGTATCCTCGATTCTTTAATGTTGATACCAGCGATGTAGCTTCATCCTGAAGATACTGCTGATATACAACCGAACCGGTCGGCAAAAAGGCCATGGTATTTCCGGTCATGTATTCCCATTCTGAATTTGGAGTTTTCGCACCGAAGACAGAAGATAAAGCATAGCCTCGTAACGTGTTTTCGGAAAGGGAATCAAAGAATGGCGTCATCTCGATATTCGTCTGAATCTCCCCCAGGACACTTAGATCCGCAAAGCTTTCATTCATCACCACGATGATGGTCGGATTCTCAACCTCGGATTCCTCAAGGGTATCTGTCGCAGTTTCATATTCCTCTTCTAACGCTTCCACCGCGTCTAAACTGTATCCCTCCGGCGCTGATACAAAACTATCTCTGATACTCAGAACAAAATTAAAGAAATATCCGTTTCGATAAGATCCCTTTAATTCCCAGGTCTCCGTATTCACATCCGCAGAATTGAAGATGACGGTAACAACACATAATATGGTACACAGCGATGTGATAATACTCATCTGAAGACGCGATTCGAATTGCACATTTAATTTCCATACCAGTGCAATCAGCAACATACTTGCATAAATCGCAATGGCCCCACGGGAATGAAGGCGAATCTTGTAACCTCCTGCGACGGATAAACCGGTTGCAGTTGCCTTGATATCCGCAAAGGTAAATTCGTTTTGTCTGGATTGATAGACGAAATAGTCCACAAAGCCCCAAATCAAAAGGGCAGAATGTGCAATTGTACAAGTCAGCGCTGTACGATTACAAATCAGCATTATAATTAGATAAACCGCTAATATGATGACCACATTGACAAACAGATGTATATCGGATGTCTTCATAAAGTTTTCCCAATCCAGTATCACATACTGCACAGAAAACATGGTTACAACCGCACTTCCGATCAGACATAGCGCTGCTATAATCGGTTTGATTTTATCATCGATTTCGATCTTTAGCATCACAATGAGATAGCTCATCGCCACAGTAAATAAAAAGCTCCAAGGCGATGGCGATGCCACAATAAAGATAAAAAGAGAAAAGGCTAATGCAATTCCCACCCATATCCAGTTCTTTTTTGTATGTTCTAATTGAATTCTCATAAATCTATTTATACCACAAATGCTTGGTATTTGAAATAAAGAGATGCTATAATACTTGTGCGAAAGGAGGTTTTTTATGCCTGGATTTGTAACACATTATCTTTTTGGCGTGAATACTTATCAATCCATGCCAAACAATCGCATCAAAGAAAACCTGCGCAAAAATCATGCAGCCTATGCATTGGGATTACAAGGACCTGATGTATTTTTTTATTATCTCCCATCCTATATCTATCACAAGACCAACCTTGGCGCGTTGGCACACGACCACGATACGGGAGCATTTTTTTCTTATTTACTTGAGAGCCGAACACTTTTTGAAGACAATCCGCTTTACCTGGGGATTGCCGATGCTTATTTGACGGGTTTCATGGGTCATTACACATTAGACTGTCTCATCCATCCCTATGTGTATGCATTTACCAATATGGATCCGGAGAACAAACCAAAGGACTCCGAATATTTCGGTCAACATGCTTATTTCGAAACCGAGTTGGATAATGTTTTTCTATATCGCGTGAAGCATATATATCCATCGCAGTTTCATCAGAATACTACCATCGCTTTGAATCATTTCCAAAAGGAAGTCATTTCCGAAATGCTTGTCTATACATACAGGAATACTTTTCCTGGAATCCGCGTCACCAAACGTCAGGTACAGGATGCAACTGTGTGGATGAAGCTTGGAACCCGCTTGCTAAGAGATCCTTCCGGACAAAAGAAGGTACTTGTACGGCTATGGGAAAAATTTGCATTTCAACGCCCTTATATTTCTGCAATGCTTCCCAGCGATACCTATAAATTCGTTCCGGATCCTATGAATCTGGCGCATCGCAAGTGGTATCATCCATGGACGAAGGAAGCTTCGAGAGCCTCTTTCTATGATTTGTATAAAAAAGCTCTCCCATTGTATCGCAAGCGCATACATCTTTATTACGAATGCATACGCGACGGTTATACAAAGGAGAGCCTGAAAAAACTCGAAGATCACTATGGCAATCGCTCTTTCTTAAGCGGCTTGCCTTTGTGGTAATCCTATTCTTGCATAAATTCTTCAATCTGTCCGCAGATGATGTCCATCAGTCTGGTGCGCGCTTCAACCGATGCCCAGGCAATATGCGGCGTAATCAGCAGGCGATTGGAGTCCTTTATCTCACGGAGTGGATTGTCCGGCTGCATTGGTTCTACAGATAACACATCTAAACCTGCAGCTGCAATTCCTCCGTTTTTTAATGTCTTTGCCAAAGCATATTCGTCCACAATCGGACCACGACCCACGTTGATAAATATGGCCGACTTCTTCATTTTCGCAAATGCGATTTCATCCATCAGCCCTTTTGTCTCCGGAGTAAGTGGTGCATGAACCGATACAATATCCGATTGATGTAAAAGGGTATCAAAGTCCACTCGCTCGTAATCTGCTTGATTGTTTTTGCCTGAGGTGGAATAATAAATCACCTTACAGCCAAATGCTTTTGCCAAATCTGCTACACGTCGACCGATTGTTCCCAGACCGATAATGCCCCATGTCTTTCCTGATAGTTCATGGAATTTCATTGCAAAATGGGTGAAGCTGACGTCCGATACATACTTTTCTGATTTCACATATTCATCATAATAAGAAAGATGCTCGAGCAAATAAAACAACAACCCAAAGGTATGCTGTGCTACTGTCTCTGTAGAATATCCTGCTACATTGCGCCATTGAATATTCCGCTTTGCCAGATAATCCTTGTCAAGATTATTGGTTCCTGTAGCTGTCACGCAAACCAACTTCAGATGAGATGCCTCTCCAATGGTTTCTTCATTGATCTCTACTTTATTTAAGATGATCACATCTGCATCTTTTGTGCGCTCACGCGCCTCCTCCTTTGAAGAATAATCATAAATCACCACTTCTCCAAATTTGTTAAAACCGGAGAGATCAATGTCCTCTCCAATGGATTTTCGATCCAAGAATACAATTCTCATGTGTTTTATTCCTCTTTATCTATACGAAAAAACGATAGCTAGTTGTGGTATCATATACTTCGCCTTTTCTTAATATTGCACTTTCAAAGTTTTCCTGATTGATATTATTTGGGAAATACTGACTCTCAAGGCATAATGCTCCGCGCTTTACATACTGTGCGCCGCCCTTTCCGATCTGTCCGCCGATGAAATTAGCTGTATAAAGCTGTACGCCCGGCAAGTCCGTCTTCATTTCCATCACAATACCGCTCTTGTCTCCTGTAACTCTAGCCACATAGTCCTTACTCTGATCAATGACATAATTGTGATCATATCCGTTTACATAAACAAGCTGCTGGTCTCCGCTCTCAATCTCCGCGCCAATCGTCTTTGGCTTTCTAAAATCAAACGGCGTTCCTGTTACATCGCAAAGCTCTCCTGTCGGAATTGCTTTCGAGTCAATATCCGGCGTATATTCGTTTGCATTGATAATCAGCTCATGGTCATATACCAATCCCGCATCATGTCCGTTTAAGTTAAAGTAACTATGGTTTGTGAAATTGCAAATGGTATCCTCGTCTGTAATTGCATGATAATGAATTTCCAACGCATTATCATCTGTTAATGTATAGGTCACTTCCACTTCAAGATTTCCCGGGAAATCATCTGAATATGCTTCATCACGGATTGCAAATGTGATTGCATTCTCGCACTGTGATTTCACGCTCCACATTCTATCGCTTAAGCCGTTTTTACCGCTGTGCAAGTTGTTTTCGTTATCATTTTGCTCTAATTCAATCGTCTTACCGTTTAAAGTAAATTTTGCATTTGCAATTCTGTTTGCGTTTCTTCCAACTGTCGCTCCAAAATAACAGGTGTTTTTTACATAATCCTCTACGCAATCATATCCGCATACAACATCCACTTCGTGTCCGTTTTTATCATTTACCAATAATTGAACCAAAGTTGCACCATACTCGGTCAACTCAGCTCGAATGCCATTTTTCCCTTTTATTTCGTACAAATGTGCCGTCTCAGTTCCTACTTTTCCAAACTCTTTCATTTTGAACTTCTCCTTCTACTACTGCTATGTTTACTTGTTCTTCCCCTGACCAAAAACTATTGTACTCTATTTTTTTGCATTGCGAAATATCTAATGCATAAAATCAAAAATTTTGAACTCAAAAATTTTCGTTTTTACTGTTCATTTTTTAAGACTATTACCCGATAAACATATTAGAAGTATTATATTCACACGGAGGTGAATGATATGGCTACTTTAAAATCATCCGGTTTAACGCTTTCTAGCAGTTACTACCTGAGAAATTATTATAAGGAAAATACAAAAGCTGTTAAATCCTCTTATCGCAAGGATTATTCGAATCTGGAATTGAATTATGAAGATTCACGTGCGCTTCGACGTGCTTCAACACGTCTTTCGAAAAGCAGCTACACTGAAAATGATAATAAAGATAATATTGCGAATTCTGTTGTTGCATACGTAGAAACTTTCAACAACACATTGGAGTCTGCCTCTTCTAGCAAGGAGAATCGCCGTTATGCGTCTCAGCTGAAGGATTTGGCAAAGAAGTATTCTGATGAATTAGCATCCGTTGGAATCACTGTTCAAAAGGATGGGTCTATGGAGATCAGCACAAGCTATATCTCCTCTGTAGACGCCGAAAAGATTGGGGAGATTTTCTCTGATGAAAGTGATTTCACCAAGTCTGTTGCTTCAATCTCCCGCAAAATGAATCATGCAACTTACAACCAAATCTTCGCAAACCTCACCGGAACCGGGCAGACCATCAACATCGTGCTCTAGCCCGCCGGCAAAAGTCCACCTATCCAAACACTTTCATCAGCAACAGGTCTTCGCACTTCTTCACTTGTGCAGGCTCCGCCACTTACTCAGTACGGATTTTGGCAACCACAGCCACATCCCTCTTCCCGCACAAAATCGGGGCTCGCTGCGCAAAAATTGCCCAAGCAAGTGTTTCGCTTCTAACACCGAATTTTTCTCCGGGTCACGAGGGCGCTATTTCTTACTGCCTCGAATGACATAT
>SVFB01000034.1 GCA_015057085.1 Lachnospiraceae bacterium | reverse complement strand
CTTTATAGGAAAGTTCTCCTTTTGTAACCTCTTGATATGAAAAAGGCCCGCACTGAGGCGGGCACGACAAGTAAACGATGGTTTTAGAAGATGTAGAAGCCTTCAGCTCCAAGAAAGTCTTCATCAAACGGATCGTCTTCGTTTAAGAAATAATCCATATCAAGCAAATCATCCTCACTCATGTGACGGATGTCATCAGCAGTCATGCCTTCAGGTGGATTCTTTATGTACTTGTCTCTGATTTCATCTGAACGTTTTGACATAGTGTTTTCCTCCGTTTTGGATATTTTAGCACAAGCGGAGTTGGAATGTATATGCTTCATGCAGAAGAATGAGACGAAAGCCGTCCCATGGCCCTTTCATACATTTCGTTCAGAGAAATATGCTGATGATTATGGTAAAGTTCAAGGAAAAGCATTGTCTGTCCGCAGCAAGGACATTTGAGCGGATCATAGCCAAATGAAGAGATGGTACAATCTCTCCAACGGTTAAAAGAAAGAATAATCTTACGTTTTTCTTTTGCGATGGCAAGATTCATCTTTTTATCGTTTTCGCGAGAACGGGCGTAAAGGCCATAATAGCGGATTTGTTTGAAATGCTTTTCTGGTATGTGTTGAATCAACCTAGCGATAAATTCCATTGCAGGAATTGTTTCGACAATAAGCTTGTTATCTTCATGTCGGTTATAGTGAAAAGTAACATTTTGGCCATCATAGTTGTCGATACGAGAAGTGGCAATAACAGGTCTGCCAAGGTAACGGCCAATGTATTTTGCAACGACTTTAGGGTCACACTTGTTAGGTTTTGCATGAACATAAAAACCATCTTTGTGGTCCAAGTAACACTTTGCTTTTACTTTTTTGAAAGAAGAACCGAGTTTCTTTTCCATGAGATTAAGAAGAGCGGTACGAAAGGCATTGCGAAGAAAGTTATAATTGAAGTGAGTCTTAGCACGCCAAAGACCAGAATTACCAATACCACCTTCAGAAAGCAAGCAATGAATATGAGGGTTCCATTTTAAATCTCTGCCGAAAGTATGTAGGACTAAGATGAAACCTGGTGTGAATTTTTCAGTTTTGTTGTCTTTATGAAACATACGGAGAATAACACTTTGAACAGCTTCGAAAAGAAGGCCAAGGAGGTCACGGTCTTCGAGGAAGAAATGTCTGAGTTCAGAATCAATAGTGAAGACACAGTGACGATGCTGTGTGTTGATAATCTTAAAGGACATAGAAGTGGTACGATCAATAGAATACTTAGTTCCACAAGTTGGACAAAAACGACTATGACAGCGGAATGGAACGAACTTAAGAGTACCGCATTCACCACAACCGTACATTGCACCACCAAAAGAAGGGTCACCACAGTTAATCATGCGATCAACGTTTTCAATGACCGATTTGCGGGGGTGTAAAGTATAAATCATTTCTTCGTAATAATCTTTGAAAATGTCCTGGAGTATATTGCTCATAAGATAATTATGAAGGATTTGGAACAAAAAGAAAACCCCAAACCCCTCATGAATGAGGGGCAGGGGAGTTGATGTGTCGAAGACACTTTTTTATTGTGCCAACGCACAATATGATTTGTGTTTGGACTTATTGTCTTTGCCTTTGGAAAAAATATAATGACAATTATCAAAAGGATGAAAATTTTTAGAAAGGGTGAGGATATAAGTATGACAGGAAAAGAAATTAAAGAAATGCAAAAAAAATATGTACTTCAATCATGGAGCAAACAAGGAGCGCTTAATCCGATACCGGTGGAGAGAGCGGAGGGTATCTATTATTATGATTTTGATGGAAATCGCTATACAGATATGGCTTCTCAGTTGGTTAATCTGAATCTTGGATATGGAAATGAGGATATTGCTCTGGCAATTAAGGAACAGGTCGATAAATATTGTTATATTGGTCCAAGTGTTGCATCGGAACCGCGTGCAAAGCTGGCGAAGATGATTATTGATTTACTTCCGGAATCCTTTGGAAAAGTATTTTTTACAAATGCCGGAGCGGATGCAAACGAAAATGCCATTAAGATTGCTCGTATGTTCACCGGAAGAAAGAAGGTATTCAGCAGATACAGAAGTTATCACGGTTCATCTTTTGGTGCAGGAAATTTAACCGGCGAACCAAGACGATATCCATTGGAGCCGGGAATCCCGGGATTTGTAAAATTCTTTGACCCTTATATTTACAGAGAGCCAATTGAATTTGAATCAGAAGAGGCGGCAACCAGGTATTATCTTGCAAAACTGAGAGAACAAATTATATATGAAGGTCCGGATAATGTGGCAGCAATTGTGATGGAAACCATTACGGGCTCAAATGGTGTGATTATTCCACCAAAGGGATATTTACCGGGAGTTCGAAAGATTTGTGACGAATTTGGAATTGTTATGATCTGTGACGAAGTAATGGCCGGATGGTGCAGAACAGGAAAAATGTTTGCGTTCGAAAACTTTGATGTAGTACCGGATATTGTAACCTTTGCAAAGGGTGTTACCTGCGGCTATGTACAGCTTGGAGGCGTAGCGATATCAAAAGAAATTGCAGCATACTTTGATGATCATGTCCTTTCATGTGGTCTGACTTATAGCGGACATCCGCTGGCATGCGCAGCAGGTGTTGCTTGCGTCAATTATTATACAAAAGCCGGGATTCCGGAGCACGTTGTAGAAGTTGGAGCTGTGTTGGCAGAACAACTCGATTCATTCAAGGAGTCACACCCATGTGTAGGAGATGTGCGTCATATTGGATTGTTCTCATGCGTGGAACTTGTCAAAGACAAGAAGACAAAGGAACCGTTAGTATCCTATGGTAGAGATCCTGAGGGAATTATGGGAAAGGTGATTGGCCTTTTGAAAGAACGAAGATTTATGACTTATTCCCATGAAAATATGGTATTCATTTGCCCACCGCTGATTATTACGGAAGAGCAATTAAAGGAAGAACTGATGAAATTAGATGAGGTATTATCGATTGTGGATGAAACATTTCTAGGTTAAAAAATAGGAAAACAGTTTAAAAAAGAGGTATGATATGGCACATTTTGCAATTCCAACACATGTGGTGATAGGAAGTGAAGCATTGAAAGAAGCTTCGACATATTTAAAAGAATATGGAAACAAGGCGTTGATTGTAACCGGACCACATGTGTCAAAATCACCTATGATGCAGGAACTGAAGAAATGCTTGGAAAGCATAGAAATCGGTTATTTTGTTTTTGATGAAATCACAGGAGAACCGACAGATAAGATGATAGAAAAGGGTGTTGAGGCCTATCGTAAGAGCAACAGTCGATTTGTAATTGGAATCGGCGGAGGAAGTCCTCTTGATTCTGCGAAGGCCATTGCGGTGATGTCGGTGCAAAAGGACAACTGCAGGATTTCTGATTATATGGGTGTTGAGATTACAGGTCCGATTCCAAAAATTGTAGCAATTCCAACAACATCAGGAACCGGATCAGAAGCAACAAAGTTTACTGTAATTACAGATACCGAAAAGAACATCAAAATGTTACTGAAAGGGAATTGCCTGATTCCTGATTTAGCAATCTTAAATTACGAGTATACAATGGATATGCCAAAGAGCGTGACTGCATCTACAGGATTGGATGCTTTGACTCATGCAATTGAGGCTTATACCTCGAAACTAGCAAATCCTTTGACTGATGTTTTTGGATTGTCTGCAGTAAAGCGTATTATGAAATATCTTCCGATTGCATATAAAAACGGACATGATAGTGTGGCAAGGGAGCAGATGTCGATCGCTGCTTTCGAAGCAGGTGTCTGCATAAATAATTCCAGTGTAACATTGGTTCATGGGATGAGTCGGCCAATTGGTGCACTGTTTCATGTTCCGCACGGGAAAAGTAATGCCATGCTTTTGGAACGTTGCCTCAGATTTGCGTTAGATGGAACATATTCAAGATTTTCGGATTTGGGCAGAGTATGTGGTTGCGCAACAGGGGATGATTCAGATCAGGTTGCAGCAGAAAAATTTATCGAGGCAGTTCGGCAAGTGGTGATAGCTTGTGAAATCCCTACACTGAGAGAGTATGGGATTAATCGGGAGGATTTTATTGCCGCGATTCCGAAGATGGCAGAAGATGCAATTGCTTCGAAAAGTCCTTCAAACACCCGAAAGGAAGTAACAGAAAAAGATTGTGAAATGCTGTATCATCAGCTGATCCAGATGTAATGTGCCAAAGCACAATGACTTTTGTGCCGAGGCAAATTGCATCGCAAAATCACAATCCGTATACTTGCATTATCAAAACACAGCAACGGCGCTGAAGAAGTAGCCATGCTGTGTTTTTTTATTAAATAAGAAAGAAAAGAGGAACCGGTTATGAGTGAAGCAAGAGAAGTAGAAATCAAAACAAGAAACCTGGGAGTGACATTTCAGGACAATGAAGGAAATGATGTTGCCGCATTGACCGGTGTAAATCTGGAAATTATGAAGGGTGAGTTTATTGCATTACTCGGACCTTCCGGTTGCGGAAAGACCACCCTGTTGCGTAGCATAGCTGATTTGCAAAAACCGACAGAGGGAGATGTTCATATCCAAGGAATGACACCAAAGGAAGTAAGGTTGCAAAAGAAGTTTGGATTCGTATTTCAACAGCCGGTATTGTTTGATTGGAGAACAGTAAAGAAAAATGTGGAACTCCCAATGGAAATCATGGGATATTCAAAGGGAGAACGTTCTGATAGAGCGGATGAGATGTTAGAAATGGTTGGCTTAAAGGATTTTGCAAAGCATTATCCAAAGCAGTTATCCGGAGGAATGCAGCAGAGAGCGAATATTGCAAGGGCTTTTGGATTAGATCCGGATATCTTGTTGATGGATGAGCCATTCTCGGCGTTGGACGAATTTACAAAAGAGAAATTGCATGAGGATCTCCTTCGAATCTGGAGAGCAACAAATAAGACCATTCTTTTCGTAACACATAATATTCAGGAAGGTGTTTTTCTCTCTGACCGGGTTTGTGTCTTATCTCCGCATCCGGGCCGATTGTCAGCAATCGTAGACATTGACTTGCAGCGTCCTCGTTCTTTGGAAGTGAAAGAGACCGCACATTTTAATGAGTTGGTGGCAAAGGTGCGGGGCAGTTTTGAAGGAGGCAGTGTCTCATGAAAAGAAAAATCAAAAGAATCGTCGAAAAACCATGGTTCTCCTCTATAATTTGGATTTTGATATTAATCGCATTATGGGAAGTAGGAGCTGTGGTGGTATCTAATACGAAGAGAATTCCGGAAAACATTTTACCGCATTTGCATCAGATTATAGGGGCCGCACTTTCAAGTAAAACCGTTACAGCGGACATGACAGCGACGCAGGCTGTGTTGTCCAGTGCCGGACTTACTTTATTTCGAGCCTTGTTAGGTTTCTTTCTCGGAGCAGTCATCGGTTTTTTGTTTGCTTTGTTGATGAAATTATCCGGTGTGATCGAAAAGATGCTTTTCCCGTATTTGATGTTGATTCAATTGATTCCGGTTTTGGGATTGGCGCCGATTGTTTTGGCAATTACAGGTGATATTAATGTGAGTCGTGTGGTGATTGCATCGATTTTAAGCTTTTATCCGGTGGCAACCAATACTTTAGCCGGTTTTAAATCAGTTGAAAAAGAAAAATATGATTTGATGTTTATTTACGCAGCAAAACCATATTACATCTATACAAAGGTTTTAATTCCTGCTGCTTTACCGTACTTTTTCACAGGATTAAAGATCGCAGCTCCGATGGCGGTTACCGCATCTATTTTGGTGGATACGCTTCAGGGTGACGGCGGATTGGGTTGTCTGTTATCGCAGTCATTAAAGCATGCAATGAGTATTTATGTATTTTGGTTAATCGTATTCTTCAGTGCTTTCGTCGGTATCATTATCAGCAAAATAATTGGTTGGATTGAATATGGAGTATCTCCATGGAAACGGAGGGCTTAAGTATGGAATATGAAGTAAAACTTAAGAAGGTTGGACGAAAAAAGACGCTGCGGCAACGAATAAAGGAAAATAAAAAATGGCAAAAAGCATCTACCTTTATTTGGCCATTGGTATTTGGATTGATCATGATAGGACTCTGGCAAAAAGAAGTATTGCACAGTTGGTTTCATACAGACACTTTTACACTGCCACTGCTTAATAAAATTGGTGGAATCATGGGAGATATTCACGAAAAGCTTTTGGAGAATACCATTTCAACGGTACAGGTTGCTTTTTGGGGTCTTCTGATTGGAAGTTTATTGGGATATTTGATTGCGGTTTTCGCAGCAATATTTCCGAAAGTCGGAAAGGGCGGATTATCGGTGATAGGAGCTTTTGCTTCGGTTCCGGTAGTCGCTATGGCGCCGGTGTTTAACAACTGGACTAAGGATGTATCTACAGATGCCGGGTTTAGAAGTATGGTTTCAAAAATCATAGTGGTTACATTAATTTGTGCAGCGGATATGGGATTGAACGCATACAGAGGTCTTACAGAAATCAAACCCTATTCTGAAGATTTGATGGCAATCTATGCAGCGCCGAAGCGGGTTACGTTATGGAAGCTTCGTTTACCGAATTCAGTGCCATATGTGTTTACTGCTTTAAAGGTCTCGGTGCCGGCAAGCATTATGACAGCAATTGTTAGCGAATATTTCGCTGAATATATCACAGGTGTCGGAAGACAGATTAGAGAGAATATTGTGTTGGCGCAGTATTCTACAGCCTGGGCCTATATCGCAACCGCATGTTTGATTGGTGTGGTAGCTTATATCATCTTAATGGTGTTACAAAGCATTTGCTTGAAGAGATATCACTAGATGTACTTTGAAAGGAGAAAGAAATTATGAAGGAAAGAACAAGACGACTGGTAACTACAACAGCAATTGCATCTGTGGCAATTGGATTGCTTTCAGGATGCGGCGGAAAGCAGGAAACGGGAAATTCAGAATCTGCCGGCGGAACCTCAACATCTGAATTGTCTGCAGCGGATATCATTAAGAAGGCAGCAGAGAGCGGACAGGTGGGAAACTGGGGACTTGGAAATGAATATGAGGTATTGGCGCTTCTAGCAAAGTATGAACTTCCAACTTCGTATTTGAGTCAGGATTTTACAATGGATGGCTTTGATGATAATTCGATTTTGCTTGCATCTGCAATGACATATAACGAATTAGGTTTGGTAAAGAACAGTTATGATGGTGGATATGGTTATGGCGATAGCGTCGCATACATCGATATGAATGATGAAGGGGTAGCAATGCTTGAGGATAACATTTTCTGTACCAAGTCATTTGCAAAGGAAAATCCGGAAACGGTAGCAGCATTTTTGTATGCCTCATTAAAGGGATGGGAATATGCAGTGGAGCATCCGGAAGAAGCCGCTGAAATTTGCTATGAATATGGATCATCTGTTTCACCTGAGCATCAGGCATATATGGCAGAGGAGGTAGCGAAACTTGTTTCAACAGATATGAGTGGAGCTACAGTTACTGAAATTGGATTCATGGATGATTCGGCAATGCAGCAGACACTTGATATTGCAAAGCAGTATGTCACATTAGACGATGCTACTGCAAATGAAGCATTTCAGTCATTGACACTCGATGATATCAGAGATGCAAGCTATTATGAGGCAGCAAATGCTTCCGATGGAAATTTTGATATCGAAAAGAAGTCCGTATCCATTCAGTTGAAGTGGTTACCTGATGCACAGTTTATGGGATATTATGTGGCTCTTGATAAGGGCTATTATACAGAAGTCGGATTTGAAAATGTGGAAATTGTATCCGGTGGTGGAGATATTGCAGAAACAACTGCGGTGAACAATGGAACAGTTGATTTCGGTGTGACATGGGAAACAAATCTTGCCTCTGCTGACGCAAGTGGTATGGATTTGGTAGAAATCGCACAGATTTTCCAGAGATCAGGATTGGTACTTGTGTATAAGCCGGAAAATTTCTAAACGAACCTGTTTTAAGGAGAGGTGATCGATATGGATTTATTGATAAAAAATGGAACAATCGTAACATCCACCGGAAGTTTTCCGGCGGATGTCGCAGTCGAAGACGGGAAGATTGTCTCTATTGGTAAGGATTTAGGGACAGAAGCAAAGAAGGTTGTGGATGCAACCGGAAAGTTGGTTTTGCCGGGAGCTTTGGATGCACATACGCATTTGGCGATGCCATTTGGAGGAACCATTTCTGCAGACAGTTATTTATCCGGTACAAGAGCAGCTGTTTGCGGTGGTGTGACAACGATATTTGATTATCCGGTACAGCATAAGGGTGAGACAATCTTAGGCCTTATCAATTCCAAAAAGGCAGTGTTGGAGGAAGAGGCATGCTGTGATTATGCATTTCATTGTTGTATTACCAATTTTAACGATGGCGAAATCTTAGACGAGATGGAGCAGGCGGTTGCAGATGGTATTACAAGTTTCAAATGCTTCCTGGTTTATAAGAAAGAAGGAATGATGGTTGATGATGGTATGCTGGCCACACTTCTGCTTCGAGCAAAGGAACTGGGAGCAATGATCAATGTGCATGCTGAAAATCCGGACCTGATTGATTTAAGAGTTGAACAATATTTAAAAGAAGGGAAGACTGATGCCTGGTATCACTACATGAGCCGACCGGAATTTGTAGAGGCTGAAGCGGATAAGCGTGTAGTACATTGGGCGACACATCTTAATGCACCGGTGTATATCGTACATATGGCAGACAAAGAAGGCCTCGAAGCCTGCATTAAGGCTAAGGAGGAAGGACATGAATTATATGTAGAAACCTGCCCGCAGTATTTGGAATTCACTTGTGATGTGTACAAACGAGAGGATGGAAGAAACTTTGTATGTTCGCCGCCAATGAAAGGACAGGAAAGCCAGGATGCTTTATGGCTGGCATTAAAGAGTGGATTTATTGATACCGTCGCAACGGATCATTGTCCGTTCCAAAGTTATGAAAAAGATTGGGGAAAAGATGATTTTACCAAGATTCCGAATGGCTGTGCAGGAGTAGAAAATCTTTATCCGTATATGCTTGATGCAGCCAATTCCGGAAAGATTCCATTTGAAAAAGTTGTGGAAGTCTGTGCAACAAATGTGGCAAAAATTTTCGGATGTGAGAATAAGGGCGAGATTGCTATTGGTAAGGATGCAGATATTGTGATCTATGATAAGGATAAAGATTTTACAATCAGCGTCGACAATATGCATTCCGATTACGATCACACAATTTGGGAAGGAAAGAAGCTTCACGGTTATCCGGTTCAGACTTATTTGCGCGGAGAACTTGTATATGACAATGGTGCATATGTTGGAAAGCCGGGAACAGGAAAATATGTAAAGAGAATTCCCAAGAAGTAAAAATAAATGTGCAATTTGCAAGAATAAAGAGAAGTAAAGGAGGAGAGAAAAATGGCATGTGAAGCGAATAAATGTCTGTTATGTCATGATGCTCCCTGTTCAAATGCTTGCGATAAGGGATTAGAGGTGGCAAGTATCATACGCTCCATTCGATTTGAGAACAAAACCGGAGCGATGAGAAAATTAGGAGAAACAGATGTATGTAAAGGTTGTAGCGCACCATGTATGGATGCCTGCAGGAAAAGCGATATCGATGAAGCAATTAAGATTCCAACAATGTTTGCGCAGTTAAGAAATGAAAAGATTCTGGTGCCGGAGCAGAGTATGGACTTGTCGATAGAATCTTGTGGTGTACATTTTGAAAATCCTTTTTTACTTTCTTCTTCTGTTGTAGGTAGCAATTACGAAATGGTTGCAAAAGCCTTTGAATTAGGTTGGGCAGGAGTGGCATTCAAGACGATAGGTTTATTTCAACCGAATGAAGTTTCGCCGAGATTTGGAGCTTTAGAGAAAGAAGATAATCCTTTTATTGGTTTTAAAAATATTGAACAGATTTCGGATCATAGCTTGGAGGAAAATTTAGGTTTTCTAAAGCGGCTGAAAAAAGAATATCCGACAAAAGTGATTATCGCCTCGATTATGGGACAAAATGAAGAGGAATGGACAAAACTTGCGGGACTTATGGAAGCGGCCGGCGCAGATATGATTGAGTGTAATTTCTCTTGTCCGCAGATGGTGGGAGAAGGACTTGGAAGTGATGTGGGAACAAATCTTGAGTTGGTGGAGAAGTATACTGCGGCCACAAGGCGTGGCACAACGCTCCCGATATTGGCAAAGATGACCCCAAATATTACAAAGATGGAAGAACCGGCAGCAGTGGCGCTAAAAGCCGGTGCAGATGGACTTGCTGCCATTAATACGATTAAGAGCATTATGAATGTGGATTTGAAACATTTTGGATCAACGCCAAATGTGCATGGAAAGTGTTCCGTAGGAGGATATTCAGGAAAAGCAGTTAAGCCAATTGCCCTTCGATTTATCAATGATATGAAAAAGGATGAGAGGACAAAGAATGCTCCAATCTCCGGAATGGGAGGCATAGAAAATTGGAAAGATGGTGCGGAATTCATTGCAATGGGGTGTGAAACCTTGCAGGTAACAACAGCAGTTATGCAATATGGTTATCGCATCATTGAGGATATGAAGGAAGGATTATCGGATTATTTAGTTCAGGCGAATATGTCGAGCGTGAAAGAGTTGGTTGGAGTTGCGCTTGCACATGTGATTGATGCAGGGGATTTGGATCGGGATACAATCGAATATCCGCGCTTTGCACACAAAAGCTGTGTGGGTTGCGGACGGTGCTATATTTCTTGTTTCGATGGTGGCCATCAGGCAATTGTGATGGATGAGAAAACACATAAGCCTAAGATGAATCCGAAAAAATGTGTAGGCTGTCACTTATGTATGTTGGTATGTCCGACGGAATCTATTACACCATCAGGAATTCGAATTCCGAAGAAAAAGCAAGAAGAATTGGCATCATAAATGAATGAGAAACTAAGGAAAGAAGGTAATTAGATATGTACAAATGCAGTTTAGAGAGAATGACAGATAAAATCAAAACCTTTTCTACATACGGAGACGCAGGACATGGGGGAATCACCAGATATTCTCTGTCACCGGAAGCAATTCAGGCGAGAAATGAATTCATCAAGAGAATGGAGTCAATAGGAGCAATCATCGAGGTGGATGATGTGGCAAATATCTATGCAACCCTTCCGGGAACAGACCCGGACGCAAAGAGAATTGTAATGGCTTCCCACTGCGATTCGGTGAAAAACGGCGGAAATTACGATGGAATTCTAGGTGTTATGTCTGCCATGGAAGTTTTAGAAACAGTTGCGGAACAGGACATTCCGCATAAACATCCTTTAACAGCGATGATATGGACCAACGAAGAAGGCTCATTATATCCACCTGCAATGATGTGTTCCGGAATTGTTTGTTATGATTATTTGCCGGAAGATATTCGTGTGAAATTTAAATATGAGGATATGATGAATTCCAAGAGTATTCTCGATCAGACCAGTACATTTGGTGATGCATTAAAGGCTTCCGGATTTATGGGGGACAAAAAATATCGTCTATCTCCGGACAACTATTTATATATGTTTGAAACACATATTGAGCAGGGACCGATTTTAGAGGATGCCGGAAATGATGTGGGTGTTGTAGATTGTGTACTGGGTATGTTTAATTACAGATTACGGTTCTATGGTCAGACTACACATGCGGGAACTTTCCCTATGCCAAAGAGAAAAGATGCTTTTTTGGCAGCGTCTATGGCTCTGACTTATCTTCATGAGGAAATCGACAAGCTTGGGTATTCTGATTTGGTATATACAACCGGCGAGGTGGTTTGTCATCCGTGTGTTCATACTTGTGTACCTGATTTCTTTGATTTTTCATTTGATGCACGTCATGAGGATCCAAAGGTGCTTGAACAGGTGCTGGCAATTGTGAAAGGTTGTGCAGATAAGGTATGGGCAGGATGCACTTGCGAGGTGGAAAAGGCATGGAATCGTGATACGGTATACTGGGATAAGAAGTTGGTTTCTTATGTGAAAGAAGCAGCAGAAGAGTGTGGCGTATCGCATCAATATATCCATTCCGGAGCAGGACATGATGCACAGTTTGCATCATATATGCTTCCGACTACTATGATTTTTGTGCAGTCAAAAGATGGATTAAGCCATTGCGAGCCGGAGTATTCTTCACCGGAACATTGTACGGAAGGCGCAACCGTAATGTTGAATGCAGTTTTAAAAGCAGATGCTGAGTAACGCAAAAAGGAGTGCCTATGAACTATATCATTACCATCGCCAGAGGATTCGGAAGTGGCGGAAAAGATATCGGAATGCGTTTGTCAAAAGAACTGGGCATTCCCTGTTACGATCGCCAGATTTTGACAATGGCTTCAGATCAAAGTGGAATTGATGAGAGCATCTTTGTAGAGAACGATGAAAAGTTACGAGGAAAATATATTGCGAACTTCCTTAGAAAAGTCCCGGTTACCGGTGTTCTTGAACCCTGGGACAAGGCGTTCGTATCTGATGTTAATGTATTTAATGTGCAAGCGGATATTATTCGAACATTGGCATCTACAGAGAGCTGTATCATCATTGGAAAATGTGCAGATGATATTTTGCGCGATAGAAAAAATGTAATCAGTATTTATGTGGAAGCACCGCGACATGCATGTGTGAAATCAATCACCGAAAAAATGCGAGTGTCGCCGGAGCGGGCAGCAAAGCTCATTGTCAGCACTGATAAATATCGGGCAAATTATTACAGCTATTATACCGGAGGGAAAAAGTGGACAAACCCTACGAATTACGATTTGGTTCTTAATAGTGATCGAATCGGAAGAGAAAAATGCGTTCAAATCATAAAAGAATATATCAAAATTAAGTTCGCTCAAACTTAAGGAGAGGCAGCCGGATTCGTCCGGCTGTTTCTATTGGAAGCAACTTTTTCTTGCAATTTTTAAAAATCAGGTCTAAATTATTATCTTGTGTGGTATGAGTCAATCCGCACAAGATTAGATTATGATTAGAGGATAAAAAAGTGGAAGAAAAAGTATCCGCTCCTGAGCGGGATTATTATTTCGATAACCTGAAAGCGTTGTTGATTTTTTTAGTGGTGCTCGGACATTTCCTGCTACCGATAGAACCAAAGGATAGTGAGTATATTGCAGCTATAAAACGATTGATTTACGTGTTTCACATGCCGCTATTTATTTTTGTAACCGGCTATTTTTCGAAGCACATTTATAAAAAGGGAAGATATAACTGGGAAAAAATTTTTTATTTCGTCAAATGTTATTTGATATATGTGGTTTTAAATCAGATTGTTGCAACTCTGATAGGAGAGGAGTCCTTTGTAAAAATAGATTTTCTTGAGCAAAGTGGCGCTCCCTGGTATTTGTTTGCAACAGTTGTATGGTATTTGACCATTCCGATTGTGAAACGATTGCATCCTGCGATTGTCATAATTATATCTTTGAGTTTGGCTTTGCTTGCCGGATATCAGGATCGAATCGGCGATTTTTTATGCTTGTCTCGAATTATTGTATTTTCTGTATTCTTTTATATGGGATATTTTATGAACGAGACACATGTGTGCTGGATTTTGAGAAAGCGCAATATGATCTTTGTTTTTCCGCTTGCCATAATGGCCGGCTATCAGGCGATACATTTGTCGATGACGCATAAGCGCTCAATGCTGATTGTCTATCAAAATCTTCCTTATTCGGAAGTGGGAAAGGATATTCCAGGATTGTATTTACGCATTTTTGCGATGGTTGCAGCAGTTTTAATCTCCTGGGCGATTATGTTTTTGGTTCCGAAAAAGAAGATGATATTTTCTGTGATCGGTCAGAGAACTTTGACGATATACATTTTGCATCGTCCGCTTCGCACAATTTGTGAACATTATGGATTTTATGAGTTGCTGTCTTCTATGCATCAGCCGATACTTATGTTTTTCATTTTGTTTATGATTTCGGTGGCGCTAACGATACTGTTTGCGGGAAAACATATTAATGACGGATTAAATCAGTTATTAAAGCTGCATACAATAGGAAAGCAGCAGGCGAGAGCCTTTGGAAATCTGGTGGCACAAAGAAGAGTGTTGTGGCATCATTTACATCATGCAAGATAAATAAAGGTTGTGTATGAATTTCATACGCGACCTTTTTTTCGCGGATTTTGCGCAACCGCACCACATCCCTCTTCCCACACAAAATCGGGGCTCGCTGCGCAAAAATTGCCCAAGCAAGTGTTTCGCTTCTAAACCGAATTTTTCTCCGGGACACGAGGGCGCTATTTCTTACCCTCCCAGATGGCATATCACCAGTGCTCGGCTCCATGGCCGAAAAGTCAGCAGGTCTAGATTTCTCCGCCTTAGTACTTCAAGAGTCTATAGGGCAGGTCGCCCCG
>SVFB01000033.1 GCA_015057085.1 Lachnospiraceae bacterium | reverse complement strand
ATATCCTTATAATAATCCTTATAAATGGTCAATCTGGCAGCGCGTTTCACCGCAAGAGAATGAACTGTGATATTGTCAGGATGCAATGCTGTCACCCGCTCCATCGTATTTCTCACATCTTCGAGGCTTTCCTGTGGGAGTCCGATAATCAGGTCCATGTTGATATTCCCAATACCGGCTTCTCTTGCCATATGAAAACTTTCGATTGTCTGCTCCACTGTATGATGTCGACCGATTAAATCCAATGTTTCCTGCTTCATAGTCTGTGGGTTCACCGAAATTCGGTCGATTCCAAGCTCATGCAAGGTTTGAAGCTTTTCGATTGTGATGGAATCAGGTCTTCCCGCTTCCACCGTAAATTCCACACAATGTGATAAATCAAAGCTGCTCTTTACCTTTTCAATCAGCCGTCTCAACTGATACGGCTCTAATGTGGTAGGCGTGCCACCTCCGATATAAATCGAATTCAGCGGCCTGTCTCGAAATTGTTCTGCAGTAAACTCAATTTCCTTTTCTAATGCATCCAGATAATGATCCACTTCTTTGGCCCACACTTTGAGCGGATAAGAAGTAAATGAGCAATACAAACAGGTGCTTGGGCAGAAAGGAATTCCGATATATAAGCTGTATCCTCTGTCATAATCAATTGTGGATAGAAGATTCTTTTCGCGCTTTGCGATTTCTATGGAAAGATTGATTTTCTCCGGTGTTGCAAGATAAGTCTCCTTCATGTATGAACGGATTTCATCCTCCGGCATTCCTTCTTCTAATAGTTTCATCGGAATCTTCGTCGGACGGATCCCGGTTAGTGTACCCCAAGGTAATTTCTGTCCTGTCGCCTGCTCCAACAAATCATAAAGTGCCTGCTTTACAGCATTCTTATGTGCAGTTCGCTCCTCCGGTGCTTCGCAATTGCTCGTCAGATCAGCCTTTTCCTTTTGTGAAAAGCAAAGCGTCGTCTGGCGCTTTAGATAATCCACCTGCAGGATTGCATCAGCACTTGCTTTCAACGACTCCAGCGCATCTCCGATTTCATGATGCGTGCAGGCAACGTTTTGCTCTTTCACCTCATCCGGATCGCAGGTGTAAAACATGCGAATCTCTTCCTCCGCATAAAATGCTTTCACTAAAGAATGCACATCATATTCAAATTCCGGTTTTGAAAATAATATCAGTATCATAAGTATGGATTGTTCATCCTCTCAAATTCAATGGTTGTCGCGTCCCCATGTCCCGGATAAACCGTTGTCTTCTCCGGAAGGACCATAAGTTTTTCTTTGATTGCATGCACCAGGGTTGACATGCTTCCGCCCGGAAAATCCGTGCGTCCCACAGAATATTGGAACAGGGTATCTCCGGAAAAAAGAGTGTCTTCATATGGGAAGTAAAAACAGCAACCGCCCAATGTATGTCCCGGTGTTGCAAGCACTCTGAAATGAAATCCTGCAATATCCAGTTCCTGCTCATCTTTCAAATAGTAATCCACATGATAGCTGCAACCTTCCCCGCCCATATCTCCGCTGAGATTATAGATTGGATTTTCCATTGTCTCCCGCTCTCCCTCATAGGTATAGACAGGAATGTCATATTCTGACAGAAAATCTTCGATTCCATTGCAATGATCAAAATGCCCATGGGTTAAGATGATTGCCTTTGGCTCATATCCGGACTCCTTTGCTTTTTGGGCAAGAGCCTTTCCGCTTGATCCCGGATCAACCACTATCATTTCGTTTGTTTCTTCGTTGATTACAAAATAACAATTGGTCTGCACCGGACCAACTACATATAATTCTAATCTCATGATGATCCTCTCATTTGATTCTTTACACAAAGATGCGTAGCACAATTCCCAAGAGAAAGAATGCTACGCATACATGATTAGCCTGTTGTTCTTTGAATTTCAATCACGTGATCGATTTGACGAAGTTTCTCCACAAGGGCACTCAATTCCTCTCGGTTTCTGGTCTCGAATGTCACCTCAATTGTGGCGATTCCTTGCTTGCTGGTACGTGAATTGATGGAATTAATATTGACATCTTTTTCTGTAAAGATTTTACTGATATCCACCAAAAGTCCCGGACGGTCGTTGCAGAAAATTTTAATTTCCGCAAGATAACTTCCAAGTCTTTCTTCCGCTCCGGCCTGCCACTCTGCCTCAATCAAACGATCTTTTTCGATTTCATTCAAGTTAATGATATTAATGCAGTCCGTTCTATGAATGGATACGCCTCGACCTCTTGTGACAAATCCTACGATTTCGTCGCCCGGCACTGGATTGCAACATTTCGAGAAATGAACTGCCACATCATAGAGTCCCTTAACCACAATGCCACTCTTTGAATGATGTCTGGCACTCAGCGGTTTCTGCACGCCTTCCTCGCCCACAGAAGCGATGATATCTTCATCTGAAACAGGTACTACGTGATCCTTTTGATATTCTTCATAGATTCGATTGACAATCTGGCTTTCCTTTATACCGCCATGTCCCACGGTTGCCAGGCAGGAATTCCAATCATGAAAACCATACTTACGTATGATTTTCTCCTGATACTCAGGTTTATTAATCTCGCCGAAATTCAAGCCTTTTGACTTGGCATAAGCCACAATCAAATCCTTGCCTCGCTGAATGTTTTCCTCCTTCAGCTCGCTCTTGAACCATTGATTGATCTTGTTCTTCGCCTGGGTGCTCTTAACAATCTTCAACCAATCTCTGCTCGGTCCTCTGGAATTCTGCGAAGTGATAATCTCAATCTGATCTCCGTTTTGAATCACATAATCAATTGGAACCAGCTTATTATTTACTTTCGCACCAATCATCTTGTTGCCCACTGCCGAATGAATGCTGTAAGCGAAATCAATCGGGGTAGAGCCGTGTGGCAGATTCTTCACATCTCCGGAAGGCGTGAAACAGAATACTGTATCGGAGAACAAGTCGAGATCGCTCTTTAAGACATTCATAAATTCCCTGTTGTCCGACATGTCCTGTTGCCATTCCAGAATTTGGCGCAACCAACTTAGCTTTTCTTCCTCGGTGACAGTGGTATTCGTCACCATATTATTATTAATTTCTTTATATTTCCAATGCGCCGCAATACCATATTCGGCAGTTCGATGCATCTCATAAGTTCGAATTTGAATCTCAAAAGGCTGACCGCTCGGACCAATCAATGTCGTATGCAAAGATTGATACATATTTGGTTTCGGCATGGCGATATAGTCTTTAAATCTTCCCGGAATCGGCTTATACTTCTCATGCATGATACCCAAGACGGCATAGCAATCACGAATATTTTCTACGATTACGCGAATTGCAAACAAATCATAGATTTGGTCAATGGTCTTGTTTTGGTTCACCATCTTCTTATAAATAGAGAAGAAATGCTTTGCGCGTCCGGAGATATCCGCCTTGATACCGGCGCTTTCCACCTGCGCACGCACCTGTTCTACCAACCCTTGGACATATTCTTCGCGAATATCCTTACGGATTGCAATCTTCTCTACCAAATCATAGTACGCATCCGGATTAATATATTTAAGAGAAAGATCCTCTAACTCAATCTTGATTTTGCTAATACCAAGTCGCATTGCAATCGGACAATAAATTTCCTGAGTCTCTCTTGCGATGCGAATCTGTGCTTCCGGCGACTGATATTTCAAAGTACGCATGTTATGCAATCGGTCCGCAAGCTTAATCATGATGACCCTGATATCCTTTGCCATAGCAAGGAACATCTTACGCAAATTCTCGGCCTGCATTTCCAAACGCTCTGCGTTCTTTTGACTTTGATTTAAATTATGATCAGTCAGATGCAAATGCTGCAACTTTGTAACACCATCAACCAGCAGGAAAACTTCCTCTCCGAACTGATCAATCATCTCCTGATCTGTCATAACAGTATCTTCAAGCACATCATGAAGCAATCCTGCAGCGATGGTTTCTTTATCCAATTCCAATCCTGCAAGAATGGTTGCTACGCAAAGAGGATGAATGATATAAGCCTCTCCGGATTTGCGCTTTTGACCCTCATGGGCATGATAAGCAACCTGATATGCACGCTCAATTAAGGATAAGTCTGCAGAGGGATGGTAACGATGAATGGCATCCACCAAGTCCTGATATAACTCTTCCGGATCTGCAAATTCCTTAGATTGTTTCATATTTCCCGGGCCCGAATGAAACTCGCGCTCTATTTCTTCTAATTCTTCCGCAGTAATATCAGCCATACAGACTCCTCCTTTCTGGTCAAGACTCGCTCGCGAGTCTTGCGCGCCGGATTCGGGTCTGCTTCAGCAGACAAATTCCTGTCCGAATCCGTGCGCATCCTCGCGGAGCGTTTATCTCAGTCGGAGATTGTAACCCCGACTGAGACCAGTTTGTTATAACCCCTACCTTCGCTTCGCTTAGAGGAAGGGGTCTTATCCGACTGAGATAATCTAATATTTTATCTTATTTGCCCTGAAAAAGCAACTGTACAACCGCATCGTATTCCGCGAGTTTACGGCTTTTTTTCAAGGATTTGATTTCCTTTTTGTTTTCCGGAAATAATCCGGCAAGATATCCCCATAATTCCTTCAAATGAGCCAGCACATGTGCATCCCCTGAAAAAGTCTCCTGCATCACGTCTCGAATCTGCTTCATCATTCCATAAAGATTCACCCAATACTCATGAGGAATTGACTCATCGCACAGACCGGTCTTTTCATAGTTTTCAATCGCTTTTAAAAGCATTGGATTCTTCAAAATTCCACGTCCTATCATAACTTTTTCAAGATTCGGATAGGCTTCTTTGATTGCCACATAATCCGCTAATGTTACAATATCGCCATTATAGCAAATTGACTTTCCGCTCAATCGCTCCAACCCTTCAGAAAAAGCCTCCATTCGAGGTTTCCCTGCATACTGATCCCGCGTTGTGCGCGGATGAATGATAATCTCCGAAAAAGGAAATTTTTGATAAACTGCAAGGATAGCATCCCACTCGGATACATCTTCGACACCAAGACGCGTTTTTACAGAAATCGGAAAATCTGCTTTTTGAAATAACTCATCGAAATATCGCTCCATGTTTTCCACATCACGAAGGAATCCGGAACCATGATTCTTGCTCACCACAGTTTGTGATGGACATCCCTGATTCAGGTTGATTTCATTATATCCGTAGCGTTCCTTAAGAAGCGCCTGCATCTTTAATACGTCCTCAGCACGATGCGCCATCAATTGCGGAATCACTTGCATATTGGGATTGTTTTGCGGATTCACATCGCGATCCTGCTTTTTGTTTAAATTCTTTTGAGCTGAAATAAACGGTGTGAAATACCGATTCACCCCCGGGAACCACCGGTCGAGAGCACTTCGATAAATATAATTTGTAATCCCCTCCATCGGAGCTAAATAAATTTGCATTACTTCAAATATCCTATCTTTTTCATTACTTTCATTACTGATTTAATTGTATTCATTATATCGATAGAATATACCTCTAGCAATTTGCGGTTTCACCATTCTTCATTAAGAAATCCCTGTTATTTTTCATCACATTATCTATATCCCAATCCCTTAATATCCCATTGACTTACTGGGATTGCTGTGATACGCTCACACTAGTGTGATAGACAAAACTTATCGCAACATTAATCACATCATTACAAATTTATGATATAAAAATTTCGGATGAATTACCTATATTATGAGAAAGCATGTTGCTTGCAACATGCTCGCGCCGAGCGCGGTTGCTGAAGGCAACATATTCCTATCGCGCGAGTGCGCATCCATAGCGGAGCGCTTCTCATGCTATAGGAATTTCGGAGAAATTTCCTATAGCATGAGAAAGAGAGGATTTATAACATGGCCGGATATGTTGAAAATGCCTATGATTTGATTGGCAATACACCACTACTGAAACTGAATCGATATACTGCAAAATGCAATATCAAAGATGCAAATATTTTTGCCAAGCTGGAATTATTTAACCCTGCCGGCTCCTCAAAAGACCGCGTCGCCTTAAAAATGATTGAAGATGCTGAAAAATCCGGCGCACTCAAGCCGGGCGGAACCATCATTGAACCAACCTCCGGAAATACCGGAATCGGTTTGGCTGCCGTTGCTGTTGTAAAGGGATATCATGCAATTTTAACTCTCCCGGAAACAATGTCAGCCGAAAGACGTAATCTGTTGAGAGGCTATGGTGCAGAATTGGTACTTACCGATGGTGCACTCGGGATGAAAGGTGCCATTGAAAAGGCAGAAGAATTACAAAAAGAAATCGATGGTGCAATCATTTTGGGACAGTTTGATAATCCATCCAATCCAGCTGCGCATCTGGCTACCACAGGTCCGGAAATCTGGGAACAGATGGATGGAAAAGTTGATATCTTTGTAGCCGGAGTTGGAACCGGTGGAACCATCACCGGAGTCGGTCAATATCTAAAAAAACAAAATCCGAATATTCAAATCGTAGCTGTCGAGCCTTCAACCAGTGCCGTATTATCCGGAAAACCGGCTGGAGCTCATAAAATTCAAGGAATCGGCGCAGGTTTCGTTCCAACCGTTTTGGATACAGAAATCTATGATGAAGTCCTTGCCATCGAAAACGAAGATTCTTTTACAGAAGCAAAATGCTTTGCCACCTCAGAAGGTTTACTGGTTGGCATCTCATCCGGAGCCGCTTTAAAGGGCTCGCAAATCCTTGCCCAGCGACCGGAAAACAAAGGAAAGAATATCGTAGTACTTCTTCCGGACTCCGGAGACCGGTATCTTTCTACTCCGCTCTTTACACAATAATCACAAATATTAAAAAAGCATGTTGCTCGCAACATGCTCGCGCCGAGCGCGGTTGCATTTATGCAACATATACCTTACGCGCGAGTGCGCATCCATAGCGGAGCGTTTTTTGTTTAATAGGAAATTCGGAAGAATCTCTATTAAACAAAAAAGGGACTTGGTTTTATCCAGGTCCCTCTTATTTTTAGAAGCTATATGGTCTCGTAGATTGTTTCTTCTTCAATTTTCTTAAAATATTTTCGATATGTGAGAACAAACAATACCACACTGATTGCAGTAGAAAGATAATCCGCAATCGGTACACACATGGTCAATGCCACAGGTGTGTGGAAAATATAATCCGAAATATAATAGCACGGAATCAAAATCAATCCCTGTCTGCAAACTGATAAAATCATCGCCGGAATCGCTGCTCCCGTGGCTTGAATTGCGTTCATGAATACAAACATAAATCCCAGCACCGGTCCGGCATAAATATAAATTCTGCAGAATTGGAATCCATAATCAAAAGCTGTTTTATCCTTCAAAAACAAATTAACCAAAGGTCCTGCTGCGCAATAGCAAATGATGGTCATCACAAGCGATACACCAAAAGCCAATAGCAAAGAAAACTTCATAATACCGGTAAAACGTTCTTTGTTTCTGGCGCCAAAATTATAGCCCAAAAGCGGTTGAATTCCGATGCCGATTCCAATCAGCACCATAACCACAATCGAATTTACCTTTGCTGCAACACCTAAACCTGCCACAGCCAAATCATTGTGCGAACGCATCAATCTATTCATGATGACATTGGAAACCGTCATCAAAACACTGTTCAATGCTGCCGGAATTCCAATTGCAAAAACGCGCAAAGCAACCCCGTCACCCACTTCAAATTTAACCGGATTAATCGAAAGCATGCTGCGCTTTGATGTCAGATGGAAGATATAAAATCCTGCGGAAAACAGATTTCCAAGCACAGTCGCAATTGCCGCGCCTCTGACACCCATTCCGTATCCGGAAATCAAAATCGGATCCAATACAATATTAATCAAATTACCAACCACAGTACCAATCATGGCAGTCTGTGGTTTTCCTTCTGCACGAATAATATTACTGAAAGTATTTCCGATAATCAAAAACGGAATTGCCAAAGATACGATATCCAAATATTCCTTTGCGTATTGAATGGTATCCTTGCTTGCTCCAATTGTATAGCAAATCTGAGTTGCATTAAAATGAATTGCAACAGCACAAACCGTTCCGATTCCAACACCCATCCAAAAACAAAATGATGAAACATTCTGCGCCTTCTCTCCCTTTCCGGCGCCCAAACTACGCGAAATCAAAGATGTACCACCGACGCCAAACAAATTACCGATTGCCATAAATAGGAAAAAGGCCGGACTGGATACGGAAATCGCTGCAACCATCAGCGGATCGTGGGTTTGTCCAATAAAAAAAGTGTCCGCTAAATTGTAAATCAATACCATGATCATACTAATAACGGCAGGAATAATATTTGCAAAAACAGCCTTTGGAATAGGCGCATTTGCAAAAATATCTGTAGATTTTTCTTTCATGATTCGTCTCCCTCTGTGCAAATAGTTAGTGCACTAAATTTATTTTAACATTCTATTTGCTGATATGCAATCCATATCCTCTATTTTTCATCATACTAAATTCAAGTCTCGCTTATTGCTGCTCATTATTGGTCTGATCATACGGTTGTTGTGGCTGTCCGTATGGTTGTTGCGGCTGTCCGTACGGCTGTTGTGGCTGTCCGTATGGCTGTTGCGGCTGTCCGTATGGCTGCTGTGGCTGTCCGTATGGCTGTTGTGGCTGCCCATATGGCTGGCCATATCCCGCATTTGGATTGCTATAAGAATATGCATATGCTGCAGTTGCATTATATGGTGGTTTTGTCCGATAGACAATTCCTGCAACCATTGTCAAAATTCCTCCAATCAACATTACAAACGGGCCAAATGATAGGCTTGCTTCTTCGCCGATTGTTTTCGTCAATTCAACTGCCAATACCATCACGAAGAGACTGAACAAAATATCAAATACTGAAAATACGATCAATGCCACCTTTGTCTTTGTCAGTGCAAAAATCAATGAGAGCACACCAAGAATGACTGCGATTGCAAAGATTGTGAAATAGATTGATGCAACATCCGGTTCATCGAAGTCTTTCATCATCATCCCTGAATTTAACAAAGAAAGCGAGTTTGGAATTCCTGTTAAATCACTGATTTCTCTGTATACCTCTGACAAACTTACAAGTGGCAAAAAACAACCTACCAGATATACCAGAGTTGCAATCACCCCAAAAACATTAAATTTCTTTTTGAATGGTTCCATAAAGTCCTCCTCATCTTTTCAATTTTCTTTTCTGTTATATTCTACCACATAGTCACTCATTATTACACCAATGTGTCGTTCTTTCCTGAGAGTTTTGTTACCATTCACAGTCTGTATTATGATAAACATCCTCAGCCCATAGACCCGGTACCCCCTTCACAATTTTGCGAATATTTTAGGTTTTCAATATGCAAAAGGCGAGCATCACACATGTGTCTTTTGATGAATGAACCATTTTGAAAAAGGTTTATGAAGTGGCGGACACCTAGTTTATTGTGGTGTCCGCCAACCATAAAACTTTTTTCAAAATTGTACAGGCATTCAAAAGACGCATGTCTATCAGGATGCGAGCTTTTGCATATATGAAAACCAAAATATTCTTGCAAAGTGAAGGGGGTACCGGTTTTATGGGCTGAGGACACTAGACAATACATGCTGTGAATGGTAACAGAGTTTTTGTTGTTTTGGGTATGCGATTTTCAAAAAAAACTTTATAATGGTTTTAGGTTGATTTAAGGGAAACACGCTAATGTATGTTTATCATTAATCAAATGATAGAAAGGATACCCCTATGCGACTACTTTTAGCAGAAGATGAACAAGAATTATCACGTGCACTTGTAACAGTATTAAAAAAGAATAATTACTCGGTTGATGCAGTCTACAATGGTCAGGACGCACTCGACTACATTGAAGCCGGCAATTATGACGGCGCAATTTTAGATATCATGATGCCCAAAATGGACGGAATCACAGTTTTAAAAAAAGCCCGTGCCGAAGGTATCTCCATTCCCATATTAATGCTAACCGCAAAGGCCGAAATCGATGACCGTGTAACGGGACTTGATGCCGGTGCAGATGACTATCTTACCAAACCATTTTCAATGAAAGAATTGTTAGCTCGCATCCGTGCTATGACCCGTCGTCAGAACGATACCACCGATTCCGTACTTAAATTCGGAAATATCACATTAGATCGCGCCACCTATATCCTCTCCTCCGGAAAGGATTCATTAAAATTGGCCAACAAGGAGTTCCAGATGCTTGAGATGCTGATGGTAAACCCGGGGCAAGTGATTTCTGCGGATCAATTTATGGACAAAATCTGGGGATACGATAGTGAAGCCGAGCAGAATGTCGTATGGGTTTACATTTCTTATATCAGAAAAAAACTGACTGCGATTGGCGCAAATGTCGTCATAAAAGCAGCCCGTGGATTAGGTTATTCTTTGGAGGAATCACATGATTAAACGTCTTCGCAGAAGATTTATCACAATTGCAATGGTATCCATCGGAATTGTACTTTTTATCATTATGGCAACCATCAATATTGCAAACTATGTCAGCGTCAACACTTCTGCCGACGAGCGTTTGGATTTGATTGCCTCATTCGATGGCACGATGCCGAAAATGACAGGTGAGTACGGATATAAACGAGACACCAATACAAACAATGCCAATAATACTTTGCCTCCGGATGATGCAGAAATGGAAGAACGGGAGGATTTCCGGAAAAATTATAAAACTCTATCAGCTGAAACACCTTTTGATACTAGATATTTTACTGTCAGCATTTCTTCCGACGGTTCGGTCACGGAAGCCGGACTTGATTACATCGCAGCCATCAGTGAAGAGGAAGCTGAAAGCATCGCCACTAAGCTATATGAAAGCGGCAAAACCTCCGGCTTTTATAGCTATTATAAATATACCTGCATCGAAACCACCGATGATAACGGAAATACCTGCACGCTCTATATCTTTCTGGATTGTCAGAATGATTTGCAAACCTTCCGATACTTTCTGGTTGCAAGCATCTTGATCAGTCTGGGCGGTTTGTTCTTCGTCTTTTTGTTGGTACTTTTCTTCTCGAAGATCATGTTGCGCCCGATTACAGAAAGCTATGCAAAGCAAAAACGCTTCATCACCGATGCCAGTCATGAAATCAAGACGCCATTGACCATTATCGATGCGAACACCGAAATTATCGAGATGGAACATGGCGAGGATGAATGGACCACCAGCATCCGAAACCAGATTAAACGACTGACGGAGCTGACCAATAAACTGGTCTTTCTCTCCCGTATGGATGAAGAAAACCACCAGATTACACGCCTTGATTTCTCACTTTCGGATGCAGTCAGCGAAACTGCAGAACCATTTTTGACTGTAGCACAATCAAAGGGCAAACAGCTGGAATTATCTGTAGAAAAAGGAATTTCCTATACAGGAGATGAATCTCAAATTCGACAGGTGGTCTCTCTTCTTTTGGATAATGCCATAAAATATTCCTCAGAGAACGGCTCCATCCGGTTAACTTTAAAAGCAAGCGGAAAGGGAAAAGTCCTAGAAGTATGGAATGATTCCGATGATATCGCACAGGGAAATCAGGATGTCCTGTTCGAACGCTTCTATCGCAATGATGCATCACGCAACTCCAAAACAGGAGGACATGGCGTGGGACTGTCTGTCGTTCAGGCAATCGTATTAGCGCACAAAGGCAAGATTACAGCACGAAGTGATGACGGCAAATCCATTCGCTTTACCATCATACTTTAGCTTCTACAAAAATGCACAAAAAAGGGGCTTTTCGAAGCCTCTTTTTCACTTTTTTAGCATCTCAATTGTACAAGAATAAAAACATATCAATTTTCAATTGACAAATTTTTAACAGAAAGATATTCTATGAATGGTTAGGATAGTTAGCATTAACTAACCATTTTACTTTGTTCCCCAATAAACATATAAATATAGAGGAGGCTATTATGGTCAATTACGAACAGTGGGATGGCTTCGAAGGACGTCTTTGGAAAGAAGAAATCAATGTCCGCGACTTCATCCAGAACAACTACACTCCATACGATGGAGACGAGAAATTCTTAGCACCTGCTACAGAAGCTACTGACAAGCTTTGGGGTGCTCTCCAGAAGTTACAGAAAGAAGAAAGAGCTAAGGGCGGTGTTCTTGATATGGATACCGATATCGTATCATCTCTTACTTCTCATGGACCTGGATATATCGATGAATCATTAAAGGATCTTGAGAAGGTTGTTGGTCTTCAGACCGATAAGCCTCTGAAGAGAGCTTTCATGCCTTACGGTGGAATCCAGATGGCAGAAAAGTCATTAACTGAGTACGGATATACTCCAAACCCTGAATTACACAAGATCTTTACTGTATATCACAAGACTCACAACCAGGCAGTTTTCGATGCTTATACACCGGAAATGCGTGCAGCAAGAAAGAATAAGATCATCACCGGCCTTCCTGATACATACGGACGTGGACGTATCGTAGGCGATTATCGTCGTATCGCTCTTTACGGAATCGATCACTTGATCAAGTGCAAGGAAGCTGACAAGGCTGTTTGCGGATCAGGATCAATGAAGGGTGAAGTTATCCGCCAGCGCGAAGAGCTTCAGGAGCAGATTAATGCATTAAAGGGCATGAAGGAAATGGCAGCTCTTTACGGATTTGATATTTCTCAGCCTGCAACAAACGCTCGCGAGGCAGTTCAGTGGACTTACTTCGGATACTTAGCAGCAATCAAGACTCAGAATGGTGCAGCAATGTCAATCGGACGTGTATGTACATTCCTTGATATCTATATTGAAAGAGACCTTGCTAAGGGAATCCTTACAGAGTCAGAAGCTCAGGAATTAATTGACCATATGGTATTGAAGTTCAGAATGGTTAAGTTCGCTCGTTGCGAATCTTACAACCAGTTATTCTCAGGAGACCCGGTTTGGGCAACCATCGACCTTGCAGGTATCGGCGTTGACGGACGTTCAATGGTTACCAAGACTGACTACCGTGTACTTCACACATTGGAGAACATGGGACCTTCACCGGAACCAAACATTACTGTACTTTACTCTTCTGCACTTCCTGAAGCATTCAAGAAGTATGCAGCTTACATTTCTATCACAACATCTTCTATCCAGTACGAGAATGATGATGTTATGAAGCCAATCTGGGGCGATGACTATGCAATCTGCTGCTGTGTATCTGCTACTCAGACCGGTAAGGAAATGCAGTTCTTCGGCGCTCGTGCAAACCTTGCTAAGTGCTTGCTCTATGCTATCAACGGTGGTGTTGATGAGAAGAACAAGGTTCAGGTTGGACCTAAGTATCAGCCAATCACTTCTGAATATCTTGATTATGATGAAGTTATGGAAAAATACGATGCTATGCTTGACTGGCTTGCAGATATCTATGTAAACACATTGAACCTCATCCAGTACATGCATGACAAGTACTACTATGAAGCAGCACAGATGGCATTGATCGATACCGATGTACGTCGTACATTCGCTACCGGTATTGCAGGATTCTCACACGTTATCGATTCCCTTTCTGCTATCAAGTATGCAAAGGTTCAGGTAATCCGTGACGAGAACGGACTTGCTGTTGATTACAAGATTGACGGAGACTTCCCTAGATATGGTAACGATGATGACCGTGCCGATGAAATCGGTGTATGGTTACTCCGCACCTTCTTAGCAAAGATTAAGAAGCATCACACCTATCGTCGTTCAGAGCCTACCACTTCTATTCTTACCATTACTTCTAACGTTGTATACGGTAAGGCTACCGGTGCTATGCCTGACGGACGTCCAGCAGGTGCTCCTTTATCTCCTGGAGCAAACCCGGCTTACGGTGCAGAGACAAACGGACTTCTTGCTTCTTTGAACTCTGTAGCTAAGATTCCTTATGAATGGGCACTTGATGGTATTTCTAATACACAGACCATCAACCCGGATGCGTTAGGACATGATATTGATGAGCAGAAGAAGAACCTTGTTCAGGCAATGGACGGATACTTCGATCAGGGCGCTCACCACTTGAACGTAAACGTATTTGGTATTGAAAAATTAAAGGACGCTATGGAGCATCCTGAGAAGGAAGAGTATGCTAACTTCACCATCCGTGTATCCGGATATGCAGTTAAGTTCATCGACCTTACACGCGAGCAGCAGTTAGACGTAATCTCACGTACCTGCCACGCAAGCCTCTAATTTAGAGCTTACTAAAAACTTTTGCTCTCCTGCGATAATGATACATTTTGTATCATTATCATAAGGGGAGCTTATTTTTTCAAAACACGAGGTGGATTTATGAGTACAACAGGATATATTCATTCTTTTGAATCTTTTGCATTGGTAGACGGACCGGGAGTACGTTACTGTGTCTTCCTGCAAGGCTGCAAGATGCGTTGCAAATATTGTCACAATCCGGAGACCTGGGCTTGCGACTGCGGTGAAAAATGGACTGCAGAAGATTTATTTAAGAAAGTGATTCGCTACAAAAACTATTGGGGCAAAGACGGCGGCATAACAGTAAGTGGCGGCGAAGCCTTACTTCAACTTGATTTTGTAACCGAGTTTTTTCAGCTTGCCAAGGCAAAGGGCGTCCATACAACCCTTGATACAAGCGCTAATCCGTTCTCTATGGATCCGGAATATCTCGAAAAATTCGATCGTCTGATGGAAGTCACCGACCTCTTTTTGCTCGACATAAAAGAGATGGACGACGCAAAACACAAAGAATTAACAGGACATAGCAACGAAAACATTCTGGCAATGGCAAAGTATCTCTCTGATCATGGAAAAGAAATGTGGATTCGCCACGTACTGGTACCGGAATTAACAGATGACGAAGCCGGATTGCAACAGCTTGCAGACTTTATCAAAACCTTAAAGACTGTCAGCCGCGTGGAAATTCTTCCATATCATACGCTGGGCCTGTTCAAATGGGAAAACCTTAGAATCGACTATCCGCTCAAGGACGCTCGCGTGCCTACTGAAGAAGAAGTGAAACGCGCCGAAGCAATCTTAGGCATTGTAAAAGGCGAGGTTGTGAAAACAGCCGATGGTAGTCTTCGCGGATGTTAAAATTTTGAATCTTCATGAATCCATAAATTGGATTTGTGAAGATTCTTTTTTTTGCTTTAAGTTTCATTTAAGTTTCATCCTTTAAGATACAACCATAACAAAGCGAGCTTGTTTACGCGAAATGTGATAGAAAGGAAATTCGACATGAGTAATCAAATGATTTTCAAACGGTACGAATTAAAATTTATGATGACCAAGGCTCAACGCGATCAGGTTTTGCAGGTAATGAAAACCTACATGGACCCGGATCCACATGGTAAGAGTACCATCCAAAGTCTCTACTTCGACACACCTGAATTCCTTCTGGTTCGAAGATCCATGGAGAAGCCTTTATATAAAGAAAAGCTTCGACTCAGAAGCTACGGCGTCGCAACGGAAGATACAGAAGTATTTATGGAACTAAAGAAGAAATACGATTCCGTTGTGTACAAGCGCCGTGAAGGAATGACCGAGCGCGAAGCCGGATCCTACATTCAGACTCATGTTTCACCAAGGGAGTCTCAAATCTTTAAGGAAATTGATTATACCTTAGAACAATACAAAGGTCTTAAGCCGGCAGTGCTTCTCTCCTATGACCGGGAAGCCTATTATGCAAAAGATGATCATGATTTTAGAATGACCTTTGATGAAAACATTCTTTGGCGTGATTATGATGTCGATCTGAAAAAAGGAATTTACGGAACCAACGTAATCGATTCCAATCTGGTACTGATGGAAGTAAAAGTTGCTGCAGCCATTCCGCTTTGGCTGGTTCGTCTGATGAATGAACTTGGCATTTCCAAGACTTCATTTTCAAAATACGGAACTGCTTATCAAGCAATTCTTGCCAGAGATGCCGGAGTTGAGTTTGCACCGGTCACAATGGAGAACCGCTACGTGCAGGAAGCAAGACTTCGCCGCAGCCCACTTTACACCGGTATCGGCAATCAAAAACGTACAAACACAGGTAATTATGATTTTACAAACCAAAACGAGGAGAAATTAGGAGGAAATTTCAATTATGCTTAGCTCATTATTTAACAGTATTTTCAGCACAACTACAACTACATCCGCAATTTTTGCATTGCCACAGTTTATCGGTGCGCTTGCAGTTGCATTGATTCTCGGCTTATTTATGGCCGCAGTCTATAAGAAACAAAATGCCACATCACAAAGCTTTTCCATTACTTTGGCACTGCTTCCGGCTGTGGTAGCCGTAGTCATCATGATGGTTAACGGAAACATCGGCGCAGGTGTCGCTGTAGCAGGCGCATTCAGTTTAGTCCGCTTCCGTTCTGTTCCGGGAACTGCAAAAGAAATCAGTATGATTTTCCTTTCAATGGCTTGTGGTCTGATGTGTGGAATGGGATATCTTGGATATGCAATTCTCTTCAGTGTGATTTTGATTGCTGCAATGCTTGTTTTGACTGCAGTTGGATTTGGTTCAAACAGAGGATCTGAAGAAAAAGTTCTCCGCATCACCATTCCGGAAAGCTTAAACTATAGCGAAGTATTTGACGACATCTTCGAACAGTACACAAGCAGCTGCAATATGATTTCTGTAAAGACAACAAACATGGGAAGCATGTTCAAACTGTCCTACAATGTAATCTTAAAAGATTCCAAGATGGAAAAAGAATTTATTGATGCCCTTCGCGTAAAGAATGGCAATTTGGAAATTGCGATGGCCAGACAGGAATCATTAGGAAACGAACTTTAATCCATCTGTTTCCTTCGAAATGCTTGACGAATGCGCAATATGATTGTAAGATGAATTAAATCTATAGATGAGCTTTTATGGAGGAGATCATATGGTAGCTTCAATCAAAACAGGCAGTTATACCAATGCCATGAAGCAGACAGAGCGCCTTGCTTCCAAATATCAAAAGCAGCTCACAACAGGTAAGAAAGTCAATTCTGCAGCAGATGATGCAGCAGCACTCGTAATTTCCAATAAGATGCTTCAGCAAATCGGAAGTTACAGACAGACTAGTTCAAATATCACATCCCAGATTAGTTCCAACCGCATTGCGGAAGGTGCTTATTCCGGAATTTCAGACACCTATAATGATATGAGTGCAAATGCAATTCGCGCCATGAACGGTACAATGTCGGATTCCGATGTTGCCGCCATCAAAGATGTGAATGATGCATTACAGGCTTCTACTTCTCAGGTTGCCGCAACCACACGCTACAATGAGCAATTCGTTGTGGACGATGTTAATTCAGACTTTGACAGTCTTGACCTTGATGCAATCTCAGAACAGGCATCTGCAATTGCTTCAACCAGAAGCACATTGGGTGCGGAAGAAAACGGACTTGTACATGAGCAAAATGTCAATGATATTGCCGAAGAAAATACCACAGCCGCTTATAGCCGTAAGGTTGATGCGGAAATGGAAAAGGCAGCTACCGCCTATAAGACACAGGCGACAATGAATCAAGTTCAAACGCAGATGTTGCGTACTCAGCTGGATCAGCAAAACGGCATTACCACTTTGTTCCAGTAATGATTCTTAAATCAACAAAAGAGACCGTCACAAAGTGATGGTCTCTTTTTTATGTCTGTTATCAAACTTCTACTGTTCTAACACCTTTGCGAGTTCCTGCATAATCTCAGGTGTCTGAATATTCTGTGGGCAATGACCTACGCAGCTTCCGCAGCCGATACAATCCGCAGGTTTGCCTTCTGATTCGATATGCTCCAACATTCCTTTAATTTCCCACGGTCCGTCAGTCTTGTATTTATTATATACATTCAACCACTCCGGAATATTAATATTCATCGGACAATCCGGTGTACAATAACGACAGGCAGTACAAGGTACCACAAGCTGATTATGAAATACATCCAAAGCTTTGAATAATACTTCCTGATCGGCTTCCGATAATGGAGTCTCGTCATCGAAGGTTGCTACATTATCTTCGATTTGCTCCATATTACTCATACCGGAAAGAATTACCTGAACCTGGTCCAAACTACGTACAAATCGAAGCGCCCAGGAAGCAATACTCCAATCCGGATGCGCTTCTTTCAGAATCGCAGCTGCCTCCGGACTTAAGGTTGCAAGCTTTCCGCCACGAACAGGCTCCATGACTACAATCGGAATATTTCGATCCTTTAAAATCTTATACTCTTCCTGCGTCGTGCTGTATTTCCAATCAAAATAATTTACCTGAATCTGAGCAAAATCCCATTGATGATGATTTGCAATTCTCTCTAACTGATCCGGATCTGCATGGGAAGAGAATCCAAAATATTTGATGCGTCCCTTCTCCTTCTGTTCTAAGAAATATTCAATGCATCCACTGGTCAGATAGAAATCCACATTGGAATTCATCACCGCATGAAGCAGATAAAAATCCACATGATCCGTGCCAAGTTTCTCTAACTGTTCCTCGAACATTTTCTTATAATCGCGACTTGCGCCGGAACTGAATTTCGTTGCAATATAATAGCTATCGCGATCATACTTCGATAATGCCTTCCCTACAAAGCGTTCTGACTCACCTTCATGATAAACGTAAGCCGTATCATAATAATTAATACCATGGCTCATGCCATAATCAATGATTTCCTGCGCCTTTGCATAGTCAATATCTTTATCCCCGCCGGTTCCAATCGGAAGGCGCATATTTCCCATGCCGAGGCGTGACAGCGAAATCCCGTCTTTAAAAGCCTTTTTCTCCATATATACTTCCTCCTAAATGTCTCTCTACTCGCTCATTATAACACGGCATTTTTCTGATGGCACGCAGTATATCATCGAATTGCAATTTTTTTACACCCGACCCTTTTCCCTAGTGACTACGACGCTTTTCTGTGATAAAGTATTATATGTGTTCGCGCACAAAACTCCATTCTTGAGTTGAAAGAGGTAACTTCATGAAAATAACAGTAAAACTAGGGTCTTCAACCCTGACTCACAAATCCGGCAACCTGAATATTCGCCGGATGGAAGAATTGGTAAAAGTATTATCTGATTTAAAAAACGAAGGACACGAGCTGGTACTGGTCTCTTCCGGAGCCATCGCCATGGGTGTAGGAAAGCTTCCGATTTCCTCCCGTCCCAGCGATATACCGGGGAAGCAGGCAGCTGCAGCTGTAGGCCAGTGTGAACTCATGTACACCTATGACCGCCTGTTTGGCGCATATAATCATGTGGTGGCACAGATTCTGATTACAAAAGAGGACTTGGAATTTGCAGACAGACGCTACAATTTGGAAAATACCCTCTCAAAATTAATGGAATATCATGCCATCCCAATTATCAACGAAAATGACACCATCGGAACCGCAGAAATCGCAGTAGGTGACAATGATACTTTGAGCGCACATATCGCAGAAGCTGTCAAATCGGATTTACTGATTATTCTTTCCGATATCGATGGTCTTTATACGCAGGATCCTCATACAGATCCAAATGCGAAACTGATTCATACCGTAAAAGAAATCACGCCGGAGATCATCGCCTTAGCCGGCGGCGCAGGCAGCAAATTCGGCACCGGTGGTATGGCCACCAAAATCTCTGCTGCGGAAATCGCCACAGAGCACGGAATCGATATGGTCATCGCAAATGGCAAAAATCCTGATATCTTATACGATATTGTATCAGGAGAAGAAGTCGGCACACGCTTTTTGGCACATTAGAAAGGACAGACACATGAGAGATATATCAGTTTCATTTATCGGATGTGGCAATATGGCCACCGCCATGATCAATGGCATTGTAAAAGCCGGAAAGGTATCTGCAGACCACATTATGGCCAGCAATCGTTCTTCTGAAAAGCTTGAGGCAATTGAAGCCTCCTGCGGAATTCAGACCACCTTGGACAATTGTAAGGCTGCCGCCTTTGCTGATATTTTATTTTTATCAGTAAAGCCACAGTTTTATGAGCAGGTCATTGCAGAAATTAAGGACAGCGTAAAAGAAAACGTTTTAATCGTAACCATCGCACCCGGCAAAACCCTTGCCTGGCTTGCAGAAAAGTTCGGCAGCAATCGCAAGATTTTGCGCACCATGCCAAACACCCCTGCAATGGTCGGCGAAGGCATGATGGGAATTTGTCCAAACGAAAATATGACAAATGATGATGTGAATCTGATTCAGGATATTTGCAAGAGTTTCTCCCGTGCTCAGGTAGTACCGGAGAATTTAATGGATGTAGTAACCGCAGTAAGCGGAAGCTCACCGGCTTATGTCTTTATGTTCATCGAAGCCATGGCTGATGCCGCAGTTGCCGGTGGTATGCCTCGTGCACAAGCATATGAATTTGCTGCCCAATCTGTCTTAGGAAGTGCTAAAATGGTATTAGAGACCGGCAAGCATCCGGGAGAATTAAAAGACATGGTCTGCTCCCCTGCCGGAACGACAATCGAAGCGGTTCGCGTCCTCGAAGACAAGGGCCTCCGCAGCGCTGTCATGGAAGCGATGAAAGCATGCCTTGATAAATCAAAGGGTATGTAATCCTGAAATAAAATATCTTTAGAGGGAGAGAATTATGAAACTATTAGAAGACCGCATCCGCAAAGACGGAATTGTCCGTGCAGGAAATGTATTAAAAGTTGACAGCTTTTTGAATCACCAGATGGATATCGAGCTGATCAATGAAATGGGAAAGGAATTCAAGCGTCTGTTTGACGGCGAAAAAATTGATCGAATCTTGACTGTCGAAGCATCCGGAATCGGAATCGCTTGTATCGTAGCCCAGTATTTTAACGTTCCTGTGGTATTTGCAAAGAAGAGCCAGACCAAGAACATTGATGGAGATGTCTACAGTTCCAAGGTCGAATCTTTCACGCATGGACGTATCTATGATGTTATGGTTTCAAAGAAATATATTCACGAAGGTGACAATGTCTTATTAATCGATGATTTCCTAGCAAACGGCTGCGCACTTTTAGGCCTTTTGGAAATCTGCGAAGAAGCAAAAGCAAACGTGGTTGGCGCAGGAATCTGTGTGGAGAAAGGTTTCCAGCAAGGTGGAGCATTGATTCGTGAAAAAGGCATTCACTTGGAATCACTGGCCATTGTTGATGCAATGGATCCACAAACCGGAGCAATTACGTTCCGCGAGCAATAGATTTTGAATGCTATACTATGAGAAGGGATGATTATATATGAAATATGACGTTATTATTATCGGCGCAGGCCCTGGTGGAATCTTCGCCGCTTATGAATTACAAAAACAAGATTCATCAAAGAAAATTGCTGTATTCGAGGAAGGACATCCTCTTGCAAAGCGTAAATGTCCAATTGACGGCGTAAAAGTAAAAAGCTGTATCAAATGTCCAACCTGCTCTATCATGAGCGGTTTTGGCGGCGCTGGCGCATTCTCCGACGGAAAATACAATATCACAAATGATTTCGGCGGCACCCTCTACGAACACGTGGGACAGGCAAAAGCAACCGAATTGATGAAATATGTAGATGAAATCAATATGAAACACGGTGGCGAGGGAACCAAATTGTATTCTACTGCCGGAACCGGTTTAAAGAAATTATGTATGCAAAATAAGTTGAAGCTCTTAGATGCATCTGTACGTCATCTTGGAACCGATATCAACTATATTGTATTGGAAAATATCTACGATGAATTAAAAGATCAAATAGACTTCTTCTTTGATACTCCGGTAGAAAAGGTAGAAGCGCTCGAAAACGGATATCGCGTCTTCACAAAAGACAACTCCTACGAAGCAGATGAGTGCATCATCTCCGTTGGACGAAGCGGAAGCAAATGGATGGAAACCGTCTGCAACGATTTAGATATTCCAACCAAATCCAACCGTGTCGATATCGGTGTCCGCGTGGAACTTCCGGCGGTCATCTTCTCTCATCTGACAGATGAATTGTATGAGAGCAAAATCGTATATCGCACACAGCAGTTCGAAGATGCCGTTCGTACATTCTGTATGAATCCAAACGGTATGGTTGTAAATGAGAACACAAACGGAATCGTAACTGTAAACGGACACAGCTACGAAGGTGATGATTTAAAGACCGAGAACACCAACTTTGCACTTTTGGTTGCAAAGCACTTCTCTGAGCCATTTAAAGATTCCAACGGATACGGCGAATCCATCGCACGCCTTTCCAACATGCTCGGCGGCGGTGTTATTGTACAGCGTTTCGGTGACCTGGTTCGCGGAAGACGAAGCAATGAAAAACGTATCGAAGAAGGTATGGTTCGCCCAACCCTGGCAGCCACACCGGGTGATTTGAGTCTGGTACTTCCAAAGCGAATCCTCGATGGCATCATCGAAATGATTTATCAGCTGGATAAAATTGCACCGGGTACCGCAAATGATGATACCCTTCTCTATGGTGTGGAAGTCAAATTCTACAATATGGAAGTGCAATTGGATGAACATCTTGAGACCAAGTACAAAGGACTCTATATCATTGGAGACGGAAGCGGTGTCACACACTCCCTGTCTCATGCATCAGCATCAGGTGTATATGTAGCGCGTAGAATCTGTGGTGTAGAAGAATAAAGCAGCATTATAATTTTCATTTCTACAAAAAAATACCTTATAAAGCATAAATTTTGATGCCTTATAAGGTATTTTTTTACTAATCTAGCGACTTTTCTTCAGTATACTTTTTTAAATAATGAATTGCAGAAATAATATTAGCGATCAATAATGGAGCTAACAACCAAAGAAAGCTAAAATCTTTCGCTGAATATATTATTCCCCCACAAATTATGATAATAATAATTGCAATCATATTGGTTATAAAAGTAATAAAATTGCGTTTCATATATATCCCTTCTATTTGCTTATCTGTAGCAAAATACAAATTCAAGTCTAGCTCAACAATGTTTTCAGCGGTGATAAAAGAGTTACAACCAGTATCAGCGAAATAATACTCCACAAAACAGCATGAAGAATTCTCTTCTTCCAAATACTGTCATTCGGTTTCAAACCATAATCGAGAATTCCTCTATAATTAAAAAAGATTAAAATATTCAGAAACAGCCAAGAGCATATAATAAAATTTTCCACATAAGAAGCCGCCGGTGCATCTGATTCATTCGTAGTGAAGAGCATTAAAAGCAAAAGTAAGTATGCAAATACTGCACAAAACATTTTCCATGGGGTGCGCGTACGAAATCCCGGTAACGCATAGCCGCGGTCATATCTGCGTGTCCCCCAAAATTGTAATTGCTTTTTTAAGTCAGCAATGTCTTCATATCGATCAGCAGGATCCATTCGCGTACAATGATTGATAATGAAATCATATTTTTTCTTATCTGCATGTATTGATTCCAGACACTCTTCAAATAATATTCCAAGTGAATAAATATCTGTGCGGGGCGAGGATTCACCGAATCCATACTGTTCCGGTGCCGCATATCCCTGCGTGCCCAGCAAAACAGTGTCTGATGTACGATTATCCTGTTGCGAATGAAATTTGGCTGCGTTAAAATCTATTAGGACCACATCACCGCGTGTTGTAATCATCACATTTGATGGTTTAATATCACGATGGACAATCGGTGGCGTATTATGATGCAACTGTTCAAGAATTTTGCAAAGCTGAAATATGTAATTACATATCTCGTTCTCTGTCATCTGACCTTGATCAATTTTTTCTCGTAATAATTCGCCATTGATATATTCCTCAATCACGGTTAGTTTATGATCGTGTTCATAATAATCCAAAATTTTCGGCACTCCGGAAATTGGATTTTCCTTGAGCATCTGATAAACCTCAATTGAATAGATTAATAATTCTTTTTTAACATAAACATGCTTGCTGATTGGATCTTGTATCAGATAGATGTGATGTTGCTCATTAAGCGTGGCGATCGTCTCGTAATCTAAATATTCGTATGGGTTTGATGTGCACATCGCTTATTTTACCTTTCTATGATTGTCCCACAGACAATTATAGCATGAATGGAGAGTTATGATGAAAGAAAAAAGTACAACAGAACTATTTAATATACTAGGAAGTACCCATCCCGATGATTATCAGATTTTTTTGCAAAATAATCAGGATAGCATGTCTTCCAAAAACACCTCTTTCTACAATTATATTAAAGATTTAATTGCACATAATCAGCTTACACTACAGCGTGTTTTTTTGGATGCTGAGATTCCTGAACGATATGGATACAAACTGCTCTCAGGAGAAAAACATACCAGCCAACGCGATACCATTATTCGCATCTGCTATGCCGCAAAACTGACTGTTGACGAAACTCAACGCGCATTAAAAAAATACGGAATGCGTGAACTCTATGCCAAAGATACGCGTGATGCACTACTCATTTTGATGTTTCAAAATCGCCCGGGCCGTATCAGTGATATTAACAGAATGCTAAAAGAAAACGCTCAGGAAGAATTGCGTCCTTGCGGGACTACAGAATAATCCGATTCCCACCGCTACGGCAATGTCATTAAGATAATAGATAAAAGGCTGTGTTGCACGAATAATTATCAAGAAATATATTGGTATAACATTTTATTTTGATTTTAGTGCAACACAAATAGACAGATGTTTTCATCTGCCAAATTTGGTAGTATAGTAT
>SVFB01000032.1 GCA_015057085.1 Lachnospiraceae bacterium | reverse complement strand
TTTAACCTCCCCAAAATGTGTGATTGCTTGTTTTTTTGATAAGCATATCCTAGCACTTCAAATTTTTATCTCAATACAATTTGGGTAAGAGGTCTGATTTGAGTTTTAAGCGGTCAATTTTTGGAAGTCAAAATCACTTTCCGCTGATGCATCTTCAGCATGAACCAGCCCAACAAAGCTGTAATCATTTCCGCAAACAGGAATGTCACCCATATAAAATATGCCGGCAAAGTCTGATTCATCGCCAGTTTGGTAAACAGATATGCCACCGGAATCACAAGGATGAACTGACGTAAGATTGAAATCAAAAGCGACTGTAAGCCTCCATCCAAGGCCTGGAAGATTCCTTGAAATGCGATATTTAATCCTGCAAAGACAAAACTGAGTGCTACAATGCGCATAATTGTTTCGCAGATCTGCGCGGTTTCTCCGGAAAGACCAAAAACACCTGCAAATGGTGCAGCCAAAGTCTCCAATAGAATTGTGCCGATGAGCATAATCGTTAAGGTATACAAAATTCCATACTTGATTCCATCTCTGATTCTCTTTTGATCCTGCATTCCATACGCAAAAGATATGATTGGCGTGATGGCGTCGCGCATACCAAATGCAGCAAAGATGATAAATTGCTGAATCTTATAATAGATTCCATAGGCTGTCTGCATATTCTGTCCCATCATTCCTAATATGATATTCAATAAATATGTCATCACAGACAATAATCCCTGGGCGATGATGGCCGGAAATCCAACGGCATAAATCGCTTTGATTGTGTTCCAATCCAGCTTGATATATTTTCTGTGATTAGAAACTTCCTTATCATACTTATGATGAAAATACAATCCCAAAAACATAGAGACAAATTGTCCGATGACGGTTGCGACAGCCGCGCCCACAACTTCGAGCCTTGGTAAGCCCAAAAGTCCATAGATCAAAATTGGATCCAATACGATATTTGTCAGCGCCCCTGCGATTTGAGCAATGGTTGAATACTTCGATCTGCCATGAGCCTGAAGCAGCTTTTCATAAACAGTAAAATATATATTGCCCGCCGATAACATACAGACGATGCGAAGATATTGAATTCCCATTTCAGCGCTGATTGGATCCTTTGCCTGCGAACTGATATACGCCCGCACTCCGATTATGCCAAACAGGAAAAAGATGATGAAAATAACACCTGCCAGTGCTTTTCCCACACCGGCTGCGAGACTTGCCTTTTCGCGGTTCCCTTCCCCAAGGCAACGAGAAACCATCACGTTCATGCCTACACCGGTTCCGATTCCCAAAGCGATAATGAGCACCTGAATCGGGAAAACAAGCGCCAGCGCATTGTTTGCAAGTTCTCCGTTTGATCCCATATTTCCTACGAAAATGGTATCCACAATATTATAAAGTGCCTGCATCATCATCGATAAAATAATTGGCACTCCCATCTTTGCCATTAATTTTTTGACGGGTATGTCCTTCATTGGATTCATCTTTTCTACTCTCCTTCACAACAAAAAACGTGTGCTACAAATCACGCAATCCGCTGGACTTACGCAATTTGCAACACACGTTTATCATTTTTATTCAATTTCAACAGCTTGGATTATAACAAATTTTTTTAATCTAATGCAAGCACTTTTTTCCAAGTCCAATTAAAAGTTATCAAATTGAACCTGACCATTCTTCAATCTTGGATTGATTTTCTTGACCTTCAAACATTCCGCCTTATACCCGGTAAAGCTATTGACCAAATTTGAAAGACGAATGATGGTTTCTTTGTTTCTTTCGATGGCTCTTCTCATAAACTGATCTGCGGGATCATCTGTATGCGCTGTATTATCATACTTTGCTACACCACGCTTTAGACTTTCAATATCTTCCTTCACACGCTCTAAGTGCATTCCCTGATCCTCTGCCAGCATCCGAAGACACTCCTCTTTTGCATGCTCCTCATTCTTTGCAATCACAAGAAATTCTGAATCCAGCCCCTCTTTTAAATGAAAACTGTTTTCCACTAAATAAATGTTAAGCACGTTTCCCATAAATACCCATGTTCTCCTCAATTACTGTCCGGTTTGTCAGGCTAAGCGAATACCTCACCCAAAACGCGATCCAATTCTGCCAAGTTTTCCTCAGTGGTAGACCAGGCTGTGGCAAAACGAATCACTGTATGGGACTCATCATATTTTTCCCAATAGCCCGTGACAACCTTCTCGTTTAACATTTCCAGTTTCTTATCTTCAATTATAACAAACTGTTGGTTCGTTGGGGATTCCAAAAATACAGGAATTTGATATTTTTTGATGATTTCTTTTAACTTTTCTGTCATTGCTGCAGCATGCTTTCCGATTTCAAAATAGAGATTGTCGGTAAATAGCACATCATACTGCAATCCTGTCAACCATCCCTTCGCAAGCATTGCCCCGTGCTGCTTTGTCATGGTATAAAATTGCTTCGGCGCATTGTTTCTCGGGAATACGACTGCTTCTCCGAAAAGTGCACCAACCTTAGTACCACCGATATAAAACATATCGCAGTTGTGAGCCAAATCTTCCAATGAAACATCTGTATAAGGGCTGGTCAAACCATAGCCCAAACGTGCGCCATCCACAAACAATGGAATGTCATAGGACTTGCAAACTTCATGAATTGCCTGTAGCTCTGCCTTCGAATATAGGGTACCGTATTCCGTCGGATGGGAAATATAAACCATTCCCGGAAAAATCATATGTGTATAATTATCATCCTCATAATAATTCTTGATATAAGCTTTCAGCTCATCCACATCAATCTTTCCCTCATGACCTGGGATTGTCAGAATCTTATGGCCTGTATATTCTACCGCGCCAGCCTCATGCACATTAATATGTCCTGTCTCCGCAGAAATCACACCCTCGTAATTCTTTAAAACAGATGCAATCACCGTCGCATTGGTCTGGGTTCCGCCCACCAGGAAATACACATCCGCATCCGGACAACCGCAGGCCTTTTGAATTTTCTCTTTCGCACTCTTCGTATAATGATCTGTTCCATAACCCGGCAACAGCTCGAAATTCGTCTCCTCTAAACGCTTTAAAATAGCCGGATGTGCACCGGCAATGTAATCACTTGCAAAATTCAGCATGTTCTCTCCTTTGGGGACGGGGGTTAGCGGTCAGTTGGGTGTCCCCTTCGGTTAGTTCCCCGTCCCCAAAGGAGAGAATCATACCAACCCCAGTCCTCGAAATATTTTTTGTATAATATATCTTGAAACTCCGGTCAATCGGCTTAGTTGTCGAACCGGAATTCCCATACGAAGCATTTTCTTGACATATTGATTTCGTGTTGCTAAATCCAAATGCAAAAAATCCGAAGGTGAATGACAGCCTGTAGATTCTTCAATCATCCTAAGTGCCACCTCATCCGGGATTCGTTTCTTAGAATAATACTCCATGCAACGTTCCTCGGAAACCTCTTGTTTTTCTATCAAATATTTCATGCAGGCTTTATAATCAGCAAAACATTCCACCACATCATTAATATCAACGAAACTATCATCTTCATTCCGGAATGCCCCAAAACTGCTCCAGCGATAATCTGCAATATTTTGCACAACGCCGGCTTTTACAGGATTACGCATAATATACCGAAAAACTGTCAAAAAATATGAGATATCATTTACAGGTTCACTCTTAAAACGATCCTGAAACAGATATCCGCAGCGCTTGTATTTGAGATTATACCATTTTGCAAATTTGGTTGCAATTTTGCCCATAAAAATATGAAGTGAAACATCATCTTCCTTCACAAGCATATGAATATGATTGTCCATTAAGCAGTAACTATAGACTTTGAAATGACATTCCTCTTTATAATATTGCACCAAATCAATGAAATACTGATAATCTTTTTCGCACTCAAAAATAATCTGTTGATTGTTTCCCCTCCATATAACATGATAAATTCCTGTTAGCGATTTTTTTCTTGCAGTTCTTGGCATTAAATACCTCCCATTTTATAATATGAAAATCCTAATTATGAGATCAAACCTATGATTGATTTCAAGTCAAAAGGAGAGCTAATTTTTCCCCTGTAATCATTCACGATTTGATTTAGTCTTGATTTTTGAAAACATGGACGAAACAGTCCTTTGATTTTCAAACACAAAACTGCTTTGCTTTGCGATTGAAAATAGAAAATATGATCAAGCCAAATGATTGATTTCATAAACAGTTCAATAAATATTTTGAATTAAATTTCATTTAGCTTAATAAAATACCAGATTTCTTTCTAATATGCTAGAATAGTATCACGGTTTCTGTTAAAATTTCAAGAGGGACAAATCTCCCAATACTTGTCCTCAAACAGTAAAAAACATAACTTATATCTTTCAAGTCTCGCTCGCGAGACTTGGCGCGAGATTTGCGTCAGCGTAGCTGACATATTTTATATAATAGGAAATTCCTTCGAATTTCCTATTATACAAAAGCACTCCGTGCATGATGCGACTGGTGCGCAGATGAATATGCAAGCTAATGCTTGCGCGCACCAGCGCGCAAAGAGTTGCTGTGCAACTCTTTGTT
>SVFB01000031.1 GCA_015057085.1 Lachnospiraceae bacterium | reverse complement strand
GTGGGTTAGTATGTTCCCCACATCCAGCTTCCTTCAGATTCCGTCTCGCGGCGGACACCCTTGCTTTCGGCTATATCCTTCCCACTACCGGGCGGATTCGGGACTTTAACCCGTTAGAAACGTGCGCCGCTAGGCGCACCGTAAAAGAGGCAATTCCGTCACAGGAATTGCCTCTTCTACTGTACTATGTTGTTTTAAAGAAAAAGAATAAAATTATATTTAGAAGAATACTTCTTTGCCAGTCTCAGCTGACTTGTAAATACCCTCTAAAATCTGTGTTACAACGAAGGCCTGCTCCGGTTTTACAAGCGGATCCTTATCATTTAAGATGGCATCTAACCACTGATCCTGCTCTTTTACAGCTTCTGCTGCTGCGCCGCCTTCAAAGAAGTCAACCATTCCTGCAGGAGAGATGGTCTTCTCCATTAACTGGTTATGCTCTACTGTATTATAGATTAACTCATCCTGTGGGTAACTTCCGCCATGGTGAATTTCTGCACCGGCCTTTGTTCCGCAAAGAGTTGTAGATGCTTCCATAGACTTTAAGATATTCAATGCCCATGATGCCTCAAGATAGATCACAGCACCGTTCTTCATCTTCACAAGACCGAAAGCAGAATCTTCTACTTCGAAAGTCTTAGGATCCCAAGGTCCGAATACATTTCCTTCCGGGCCGTGCTCATCTCTTCCGAGCTTATAGAATACCTGTCCTGATACGGATTCCGGCTCGTAATTGTTCATCATCCATAAGGTGATATCAAGGGCATGTGTTCCGATATCGATCAAAGGTCCGCCACCCTGAAGTGCCTTGTTCGGGAATACACCCCATGTAGGAACTGCACGACGACGAAGTGCGTGTGCCTTAGCCATGTAGATTTCTCCAAGCTCTCCGTTTTCGCAGGAAGCATGAAGTGTCTGTGTATCATCACGGAAACGGTTCTGATATCCGATTGTGAACTTCTTGCCGCTCTTCTTCCAAGCATCAATCATCTTTTGTGCATCTGATGTGCAATGTGCCATTGGCTTCTCGCACATAACATGCTTGCCGGCTTCAAATGCAGCAACTGTAATTGGGCAATGTGCAACGTTTGGTGTACATACATGTACTACGTCGAATTCAATGCTCTTGTCTGCAAGCATTTCCTTATAATCTGTGTAAACCTTTGCATCAGCTGTACCATAATCAGCCTTTGCTTTTTCTGCTCTTTCCGGAATGATATCACAGAATGCTACCATTTCTGCGCGCTCCGGGAATTTTGCCAATGATGGCATGTGCTTCTGGTTTGCGATACCCCCGCAACCTACGATTGCGACTCTTACTTTCTTTGACATAGTTGTATCCTCCTTATTCTCCTACATACTCTGCCGCTTCCATTCCTGCAATTCTTCCTGTATTAACTGCAAATCCCATTGAGTTACCAGGAAGCAGGAACATATAACTGTCATCATAAATATTACATGCATCAGCGCCTGCTGCATAAAGACCAGGAATTGGTTCAAAATCCTTGTCACAGCACTGACAATTTTCGTTGATTCTGATTCCACCGACGGTTCCATATCCGCCCGGATGAATTGCTGCTGCATAGAACGGACCCTTGCGAAGCTTCTTTAAATATCTGTAATTCTTGAAGAATTCTTCGTCTCTTCCGTCACAATAATCATTGTATTCATCCACTGTTTCCTCTAAGACTTCCGGATTGATGCCCAGCTGGTTTGCCAAATCTTCGATGGTATCTGCCTTAAAGAAATTCTTTGAGCCGTTTGCAATCATTGCATCGAAATCATCAAAGAAATCAGACACATCCGGATCCGGTGTAACAAGAGATGTCACATCCACACCATTCTTTACATATCCCTTTGCGATGGAAGTATCGCAGATTGTGTAAATGGTCTTATCCTTCTGATGATTTGCCACATTGCCAAGAAATGTTGTGTTCTGGCAATATTCTTCGTTCATGATACGCTTTCCGAATTTATTTACGATTAAGTTCGGCTGCTTCATTACATTGATGACATTTCCAGATGCCTCTTCTCCACCGCCTAAATCTGCGGCCTGCTCAATACGAACAGGAAGATGATCTGCACCTGCTTCCCATGCCATCTTTAAACCGTCACCCATGATTCCCGGAATCGCAAAGTTAAAGATTTCTCTTCCCTGTTCCAATCCGATTTCGTCCTGGATGAACTGCTTATTCGCTCCGGCTCCACCGGTACAAATAATCGCTGCCTGGCATTCAATGGTAAACTCTTCGCCCTGTGCATTCTGTGCAAGCACACCGCAAACCTTTCCTTCGTCATCTTTTAAAATCTTTAATCCCTTTGTTTCCAAAAGAACCTGCACACCTTGATCCTGTGCATCCTTTAATAAAGCCTTATTCATATGACCTGCAGCACGTGGGCCGATTTTGTTACCGGTCTTTACGATGTGCCAGGTTGCTTCTGACTGTGGGAAGTAGCGGAATGCGCCTTCGAATTCCACACCCTTGTCTTCCAGCCATTCAATGGTCTCTGCGGACTGTTCGAAATAACGCTTTACCAGTCTTGCATCTACATTGTAATGTGTATATTCCATAAACATATTGAATGCTTTCTCGACTGTCACATCAATCATTTGCTGCTGTTGATATTTGGTTCCGATTCCAAGCGGACCCATTCCCATGTTTGCTGCACCGCCGGCTACATTTGCCTTCTCGATTACGATTACATCTGCACCATCCTCAGCGGCCTGACAAGCTGCAGAAAGTCCTGACGGACCACCCGCAATCACCACGATTTGGGTCTTTAAGTTTTCCATAATTTGCCTCCTTTAGCGTTTATACGGTTTTGATGTATTCATCAAAGTTTTTATATTTTTGCATTTCTTCATCGATGAAATCCTTGTTTGCCTGAAGTTTCGGCACACAAATCGGAATCATCTCGGAAATTTCATTGTAATGTTCGTAGATACCAATCTTGGTATTTCTTGCTCTTGCCTTTTCCTCATCGGAGAAGGAAACCTTTACCTTGTCTCCTTCGATGGAAAGCTTGCCCCAAATTCCGCAGATTGGGCATTCCACATCTGTGGTTCCATTCATGGACAGTAATGGATTGTGGCAAACCGGGCATACACCATCTGCGCCAACCCATGTATCGACTTCGTCATATGGTTTACCGATTGATTCTGCCACTGCCTTTCCAAGTTCTTCGCAGGTTGCCATCAATTCTTTATTCAAAAGAGGATGTCCTGTTCTTCCCTGATCGTAAGCATCGATATGTCCTACGCACTTCATGCACTGTGAGAAGTCGTTTAAGTGAAGCATTGGAAGTCCCAGTGATACCCAGTTATGTGTTCCTGCTCCACCTACTGAAATATATCCGGTGTAACGATCCTTGAAATATCTTTCATCGAGAAGCGGCTTGCCTTCTTTCTCACGCTTTTTGTTTTCTTCGATTAATGCTGCGCGGTCATGAGATGGACCGAATCTGTCCACAAAGTTCTTAAACTGGCCCACGATACCAACCGCATAAACCGGTGCACCAATGATAATTCCGTCCGCATCAAGCACTGCTTCTTCTAAGATATGATAATCATCCTTGAAACAGCAATGAATCTCTGTCGCTCCTGCATCTCTGCTCTTGCTGCAATAATCGCAAGCTCTGCAGTGTCCAATATTTAATCGAACGGTGTTAATGAATTCCACATCAGCACCGGCCTTCTTTGCAGCTACCAATGCAGCTTTTACCATAACATCGGATCTTTGATTTAAGCGTCCGAAAGAAATCCCTAATACCTTCATTATTTATCCTCCTAAAAAATCCCTTTTTCTAGCATACTTATCATATCGTTTTTTATACGCATTTACTTTTCATGTTTTATTCCATTTTGCAAAATATTTCACATTTTTTACAATCCAAATGTTGTTCTTTTTCTCATATATTAATTTTTGTTGTGTTTTTTTAATCTCCTGATTATAATATTCTCATATCAGACAAAGGGGGAGTTTTATGTCTTTTATTTCATTTGATAAAGCGATTTCCGCAGCTGACATCTATCAGCTGAACACAGCGCAAACCTATTGCTCTTCTGACTTTACGGTATTTCTGGTATTAGCCGGAAAAATGCGCATTTTGGATCAAAATCTTGCCACTGAGGATTTGGTTTTCCTTCCTCCGGGAGAAACGGTCTCTTTTGAGCCAACGGATGAAGTAACCGTCGCCATCGTGCGTTTTGACAGCTATCTGCTGCTTTCCGCATTGGATGGCTTTGATTTGTTTGCAAAGATTCGAACCAGTGCCTCTATGATTTCTTTAAAAGAATGTGTGCATTCATTGGAAGAATTGATCCGAAGCTTTCATTCCGGACTTTCTGCCGGACATTATTTCCGCTTCATTGAAGATATTGAGCGATTGTTTCCTCATCATCCGGCACGCTCCGTAGCTGATGCTTCCACCGATACCGGAAAAGAAATCCTATCCTATATCGAATCGCATCTGCTGAAAAATATTACCTTAAACGATGCTGCGGCCAATGTACATCTGACGCCGCAATATCTGGCCTCATTTTTCCAGAAGAATTTTAAGATGACATTTAAGGAATATGTAAATTCGCAAAAAGTCGAACTGACACTTCCGCTTTTGCGCTTTACTTCTTTTTCGGAGGAGGCTCTTGCCGGATTGCTGGGATACAGTTCTGCACTTTCCATGAATAAAACCCTTTTAAATATTACAGGACAAACCGTAAAAGAAATCCGTGCAAACAGCGGGCTTCCTTGTAAAGAAGTCCTGATTTCATCCAAATATCTTGTTCGGGATTTCGACAAATATCTTTCTGCATCTGTTTCTGAAGATGAACAGGTCAGTTCTGCATTGACCGGTGTAAATTTGCAGAATTTATCCTTTTCCGGAATTCCAACCCTTGAGTCTCAGCTTTCAAGCAGCTGGCGCTCCATCATCAACCTGGGTGATGCGCATTTTATGATTAATTCTGAGTTTCGCAGCCAGTTGATTTCCTTACAAAAAGAGATTCATTTTCAATTCGGGCGCATCAAAAATGTGTTGGATATCATGACCATTCATACCATAGGAGGTAATATCTTCTACGGTTTTGAGGATATCTTTAAAATTATCGATTTTCTTTTGGATTTGGATTTGATTCCGTTTCTTGTATTCGGTAATCACAGCAGTAGAAAATCCGGAGACTCCTTTGATTTGAATTTGATTGATTCGTCCGAGGATTTTCAGTCCTATACCAAGAAAATGCTACGGACGCTTCCGAATTTTATCAAGGCTTGTTGCAATCGCTATGGCCTTAAGGAAGTCAGCAAATGGTACTTTGAATTTTGCTATGATTTTACAAATCATAATTCCTCCAGACCAACCATCTGGCAATTTTTAAACAGTTATCAAAAATACGAAAAGATTCTGCACACCTATTTGCCGGATTGCAAGGTCGGCGGACCGGGCTATAACAGTATCCTTCCGCTTTCGGAATTCGAAAATATGCTAAAGAATATCAGCGCAGATCACATCCGTTTCGACTTCTTTAGCTATTCCGTTTACGAAAATAAAGAGCTGTCTCCGGAGGCCGGAATTTTACCAAACGGCTCGCTTATGGTAGACCGCTCTCGCAACACAGCACAGCTGATTCAAAATTATTTTCAGGATGCTGTGCTTTTCATCACAGAATTTTCGATTATCTATGGCAAGCGAAATTTCCTAAACGATTCCACTTTTTTTGCCTGCCTTTTGATTTGGTTTGCCACAGGAGATTACAAACAAATCAGCGGAATCGGCTTTGCGCAGCTTTCGGATATTGCCAGTGAATATGCCGATTCCCGAGGACTTTTGTTCGGTGGTCCGGGATTGTTTACTTATCAAGGTCTTCGCAAGCCAAGCTATTATGCGTTTCATTTTATCAACCAGATGGGACCTGTACGTCTGAACAGTCATCCGGGATTTATCGTAACCAGCAAGAGCAAATACAGTTATCAATGCCTGCTGTTTCATTGTCCGGGCCTGACCCGCGAAGCCACTGTCAGCGCACATAATAAAGAACTTTTGATTTCGAATGATTATATTTTTGAGCCGATTAAGCCGAAACACTTTTTTGTTCAGCTGACTGATATGATTCCCGGGCGATATCTGATGAAGGAATATCGTCTCAACAGCGAGCATGGAAATCTGTTAAAAGAATTTGCAAAGATTCGAAATGTTACAGATATCGGGCAGACAGATATTGATTGTCTGACATTACTGTCAACGCCGCATGCCGCATTGGCGGAAGTGCTGGTAAAAAAAGACGGGATTCTACACTTAAGCCTGGATATTAAAGCCCCCGAAGTCATCATGATTCATATTGATTACAACAGTAAGGAGGATGGTCATGAATTATAATTCTGATTTTCCAATTTTATTTTTGAAACAATATCATCTTTCCAAAACCATAAGTTATCAAAGTGATACTTTTGATTTAATCTATGTTATCTCCGGCAAAATTTCGATTACCTCGGACAGCGGAGATTCCATCGACTATCCGCAAAACAGTATCACTTCTTTGCACAACGGCCGTCCTTATCGCATCGTTCCAAGCGAAGATAATATCTTTATCCACTTTGGTTTGAATGCGAAATTTATGAAGCAAAATAATTGTCCCGATGCCCAAATCGTCTGCGATTCCGTACTCGAACCGAACCGCAACTATATTCATTTGAAGAATCTGATTACCGGCATCGCTTCCATGTATCTGGACAACTCCGCTCTCCATGAGCTTTCCCTGCTGGGCGACATCTATCAACTCCTGGCACTGCTGCAATCGGACTATATGATTTCTGTCAACGATAATTCCTCTGTAGGCGGAAAATATCAGGAGCGAATCGACCAGATTCGCACCTATCTGCAGGACAATTACAAGCACCAGATTACGTTGAACCAATTGGCTGAATCAATGTTTTTAACCCCGCAATATCTGTCAAAATTTTTCAAAAAACATTTTCATACCAATTTTAATCAATATCTAAATCAGCTTCGAATTGAATATGCTTTGCGCGATCTTTTATATACCGAAAAAAGCATCACGGATATCGCGGTTCAACATGGATTTCCCAATATTTCCACCTTTAACCGGAGATTTAAAGAAATCTATAAAATTTCACCGCGCGAATATCGCAAACAAGAGAACCTTTCTCCGCCTGTAACTGCTGAATGGCTTCCTGAAAATACAGAATTCGAAACGCCTCTTGTGGTTGAAAATATGAACACCCGCGAAATTTCAGCTTACGTTGGTTTCAAGACTTCGCTACCGCACAACTATACAAAGCTAATCAATGTGGGATATGCCAAAAATATCCTTTCTTACGAATTTCAGGAACGGCTTTTGGCAGCCCATGAGGATTTGCATTTTCAATACATTCGTATGGAAGGCTTAATCAGTAATGCGATGATTCCGCGCCTGACTGCCGGATATGAATATTATTTTGCCAATGTGGGAGAAATTTTGGATTTGCTATATGCGAATCATATCATCCCTTTCATCGAATTAGGAAAGAATTCGTTTGATTATTTAAATTACACGTTTAACCGCAACACCAATCGCACATATAGCAATAAAGGCCGCTTCTTATCCATGTTTGAAGCCTTTCTTCAGTATGCCGTAGACCATTACGATCCGGAATGGGTCAGTCAATGGTATTTTGAATTATGGAAACTGCCAAAGGAAACAGATGATGATTATTACACCGGATTTGAATTGCTCAATGCACTGATCAAAAAATATATCCCCTCCGCCAAATTCGGTGGTCCGGGACATATCACCGCGCAAAACTCTGATGTGCTTGTAAACCAGATTCAACAATTTCATGACCGCCATATCACACCGGATTTTATCTCTGTTCATTTTTATATTTTGCAGTACAGTCTGGATGATTTGGGAAATATTGATTTATCTGCGATGGCACGCGGCATGCGCACCCAACAGGTTTGGATCAAGAAAATGATTCATGATATCATGGGACGAGACATTCCACTTCTGATTACGGAATTTAATTCCTCTTTGATCCCGCAGACCTATATCAATGAGTCTTGTTTCCAGGCGGCATTTGTCACCAAAAACCTTTTGGAAATGCATGCGGATTCGGATATGATTGGCTACTGGATGTTAGATGACAGTTCTTTTAAATCAAAGGATTTGAGCATTTATCTCACCAACGGAATCAGTCTGATTAACCGAAACGGAATTCCTATGCCGGCTTATCACGCCTACCGGTTCTTGGACCAGCTGGGCAATTACTTGATTGAACAGGGCGAGAATTATTGCATCACGCAAAGCGAAGAGGGGCATTATCAGATTTTGACCTACAATTATGCGCACTTTATCAATGTGGATTCACTGCTTAAGAACGTAAAGCATTCGATTACGGATGTATACTCTTACTTCGAGGCTGCACCGCCAATTTCTATGACCTTTACGCTCTCCGGATTGACTCCGGGTATGTATCGCATTAAGCGTCATCTCTTAGACCGCGCCCACGGAAGTCTGATGGACATTCACCTGGGCGGATTCAATGCAAGCGCAATTGATGAAACAGAATTTATTTACAAAATGCAAACCCCCGGACGCACAGACGCTGATTATCTAAAGCGCACCTGTGTGCCGGAGGAGCGTGTGATTTTCTTAAATGTGGAAGACGAACTTTCCGTAACTATCAATCTTTCGGCTCACAATGTCTGCTTTTATGACATTGTAAAGGAGATGTAACAGTATCTTTCTAGCTTAGTCTCTGCAACATTTCATGATGACGACGGACTTGCTCGCGACTGTCAGGAAGATTTTCAAATCCCATATCCTGCTGGTCGCGCTGTCCTTCGTACTCGGAATCGATATAACCGTCGAAGCCCTCTTCTTTTAAGATTTTCATCGGAGTCTCATAATCGATACAAGCCTCTTCGTACTGACCCGGCTTTCCCGGAATTTCCGTCATCTCATAGAACTTTCCGTGAATGCTTACGATATATGGAATAATCTTTCTTAAATCTTCCGGATTTGCAGACATCTCATGAAGTGCCATGCGATCAACCGCATTCATTGGCAAATCGTGATTCGGATACTTTTCTTTTAACACTTTATGAATCTCATCCGGACCGTAATTCGCTGAATTTTCCAAAATAAAATCTACTGCTTCCGGCGTCTTGGTGTGGCGCTTGGTATATGCGATTGCTACAGACGATGGCTTGTACTGGAAAATACCAAAATCCGGCACAATTCCCACATGCTTAGAACCTGTGCGATCCGCAAGTTCTAAAATCTGTTCTGTCATTCTAAAATCCAATGCAGCTGCCATTCCCGTGGTCGGCTGCGGCTTATCTCCCTTAAAGATTGGAAGCGGCGCATGAATCTCTTTTCCCATGCGCACATTGCATTCCTCTGCCACCGGAAGTGCAGCCTCGATGACATCAATCGGCACCAGACAAAGCGGTCTGACATTCTTAAAGCCAAGTTTTGCCGCCAGACGAATATCATTCTTTAATCTCTCTGCTGCTTCAGCATGGGTCATCACATGATCTCTGAACTGATGCACATCCAGATACACATCCATGGTCACCGCATTCATGTTATAACGAGCCATGTAGTTTCTAAAATCAAAAATAAATTTCTCGGATGGGAATGGATAATCGCGAATCAATGCCTCATCGATAATTTCGATACCATCTGTGTGAAGTCCCTCACGCACTTCCCGAATCTGATCCTTCCAGCTCATCTGTCCGAAGAACTGCTCCTGCTGATAACTGTATAGTGATACACCTCTTTTGATTGCCATAGTTCCCACCTCCTAGCATTCCTGTAATTCTAAATCAAATTGACAAATGGTTTCTGTCTTGCCTGCGCCTGCACCGGAACCCGGAACCGGTGGATTCTTCACCCATTCTTCGTCCCAAGGCATATAGCCATACTGTGCCAGGATGGACTGCTGCAAACCGATTTTGTGCATTCCTTTCGACAATCCGCCTTCCTTTGTCACATAAACCCAGCCTTCGTCATCAAAATTCCAATGCTCCCAGCATGCTGTCTTGATTTCCTCAAAACTACGCGGTGCCTTTCCATTGATTTCAAAGCGCTGCAGGCTACGCGGATATTCTGTGCCATCCACATTGATGTAATATCCGTTGTGCAAAGAGAGAAAGCATCCACGATAATCTGCGATGCGAACCGCAAATTTAAATCCGGTGACTTTTCCATCTTCTGTCACATTTTGTAAACTGTCTTTTCGAATCAAATACTGATCAAACATAAAAATACCTCCTGCTTTTTGTTCTTAAATATTCTTTATTTCATGACTGCTTTGTGCTTCCATGCGCCTGATTGATAGCGCATAAACCCGAGCAAAAGCGAAGCGCTCCAACCTACAGGTGTTGCCCACCATACTCCAAATCTGCCCAGGAGTGCAGCAAATACTATCGCAAGAACGGAACGTGAGATGATTTCCATCAAGCTCATCCAAACTGTGGGTGCCACATCTCCTGCGCTCTTTAAAAAATTCTGGAAAATAAAAACCAAACCCAATACCGGACCAAATGCCATGGTCACATAGATGACTTCCACCGCTACCGATGCAACTTCCGCATTTTGCGTAAAGATACCCACAAACGGTCGCGCAAAGACAATCACAAGCACTGAGACGACTGCTGCATAGCAGAATCCGATGGCACATCCAATCCGCAGACCTTTTTTGACACGATCATATTTTCGCGCCCCAATATTTTGTCCACAGAAGGTTCCTGTGGCCAAACCGATGGAATAAGAAAGGCACATCCCAATTTGCTCTGCTTTATTTCCAATGGTATATCCTGTCACAGCCACATCCCCAAAACCATTGATGGCCCTTTGCATAAACATCGCCGAAATGGAAACTCCACAGGATGATAATGCTGATGGCACTCCGATTCTAAAAATTTCTTTTACAACCATCGGATCCAATCTGCATTCCCGAAGACCAAATCGAAGGTTCGGCATGCGAATCAACACATAGATAATGCAAGCCACCGCCGATATCAGCTGCGCCAGCACCGTGGCCAAAGCCACACCGGAAACGCCCCAGTGAAATACAATCACAAACAGCAAATCCAGCACAACATTCAGCAGACTTGCTGCAATCAAAACCACCAGCGGCGTGATGGAATCTCCCAACGCACGCAGCACCGCCGACATTCCATTGTACAGACAGTTCGCCAAAATGCCCGCGCACATGACCGTCAAATAGGTGGTTGCAAAGCCAAGTTGCTTTTTGGGCGTATTCAAAAGAAGAAGCAACGGATGAGAAACCAGAATTCCCACAACGGTCAAAATCACGCCCACCAGCAAATTCACGATGGTGGATGAGATAAATGTCTTTCGAACCAGTTCCTCCTCTTTTGCACCGAAGGCCTGCGCCATAATCACCGAGGTACCGCCGGTTAATCCGACCAAAAGTGCGATGATCAGATTAAACGTGCTTGCGCAGGAACCCACAGCCCCCAGCTCCACTGTGCCTACAAAATTGCCCACAACCAAAGCATCGACTGTATTATAGATTTGTTGAAAAAGAGTCCCGATAAAAAGCGGAATTGCAAATAGCGTCATCGCCTTTAGAGGGTTCCCTGTAGTCATGTCATTTACCATAAATACACTCCCCGATAATTATTCCTACTATTATATTTTATTCAAAACAACCCACGAAAAATATTCCACAATTATCCATTTTTTACATTTTACTCATCAAAATGTAATATCTCACACTTTGCCCACGCAAAAAAGATGCACCTGAAATCTCAGGTGCATCTTCTTTCTTTTTACGTCTAACCTAATCTTATAAATTCTATCTCAGTCGGAGATTGTAACCCCGACTGAGATAAATCTTTTTATGCTTCGAAATCCACAGATTTCTTTGTTCTGGCAGATTCTCTTGCCGCATCCATCACTGCGAGCACACGCTTTACCTGAGGAATCTGAACCAGGAATTCCTCTTCGCCGCGATATGCTTTCACATAATTTTCGAAATACATTCTGTGATTTGTCTTTGCAGCCTCGATTGGCTCTACCACAATTCTTCCTTCCGGTGGCGGTCCAAAGGATCTGGTCGGGCCTGCAGCGGTCATGGTACGCTGTCCACCTACATTTGTAAGTAACTGGCTGGTGGTGCACTTCTTTCCGATTGGATCAAAGCCATCCACATATGCAGTTCCCTTGTTTCCACCCATGAACCAATGGCGCTCAAACCATTTGTTCTCGCTGTTTGGATCCTTTAAGAAATAAGTTCCCAGCTCTATCTCTGCTGTAATTCCGCTCTCAAAGCGAAGCAGAATCTTAAAATAGTCATCTACCTTTTCGTTGATGACATTGCGCACGTCCGCAAATACAGATGTTATTTTGCCCGGAATCATCCAAAGCATCTGATCAATCAAATGAACACCCCAGTCATAAAGCATTCCGCCGCCCTGTTCCGGATAAACATGCCAATCATGCATATTTCCGTTGAAGCCGTAAAGTTTCGTCTGAACGGTGTAGATATCGCCCAATGATCCGTCATCAAACACCTGCTTGATGGTGCGGAAATCCGGATCAAATCTTCTCTGCTGATGCACAGTAAATTTCACACCGTTTTCCTTTACCACCTTTTCCATTTCTTCCAAGTCAGCTGCGGAAAGTGCAAGTGGTTTCTCGCAAATGATATCCTTCTTAGCCTCAGCTGCTGCCTTCACCAGCTTCAGATGCTGATTGTTATTTGCCACAATCAAAACCACATCCACATCCGGATCTTTCACCAGATCATTTGCATCCTCATATTTTTTAATGCCTTCCGGAACATCATCTAATAGTCCCGGAGCATTATCGCAAATTGCCACTACATCAATTCCATCGAAGTCCTGTAGCATTGCAAGGTGTTCGTGACCCATGAATCCAAATCCTATGATTCCGAATTTAATACTCATAGTATCGTCCTCCTTTACTTTGTTATACTATTTCAAATTTCATTGCACTGTCGTTCAATAATTTTGTTACATTGCTGTTTTGATCCATTGCTTCCGTAATACCCTGAATTTCTCCAACGATATCCGTTGCTGCGGTTGCAGACATATTGATTGCATTTGAGCTTTCCTGTACGGAACTTGTAATATTCTCAATGCGTCCTGACATTTCATTCATAACAACATTTAAGTTGTCTGCTTTGTCTGTAAATGTTGCAAGCATTTCTTCTATCATATTCGCGGTATCTTCGAATTTAGTTCCGGTCTCTACGAATGCATCATAATCACTTAATACGTTATTGTTAATAAAATCAATTACTTGAATTGCATTATCTGCAAGGCTCTGTACTGCTGTGGTCACTCTAGAAGAAATCTCCTGAATATTTCCGGCTGTATCTCTTGAATTTGCAGCAAGCGTCGATATTTCTGTTGCTACAACCGCAAATCCCTTTCCTGCTTCTCCGGCTCTGGCTGCCTCAATTGAAGCATTCAGCGCCAAAAGATTGGTCTGGCTTGCAATGTTTAAAATTTCGTTTGTCAAATTGCTGATTTGATTTACCTGCTCGGATTCCTTCACTGAAGACTCCAATACTGCAGCAAGCTCTTCCATCTTAGAGCCTGTATTCTCTTTCTTGTTGTTTGCATCGAGCTTAATTTCATCAGCGCTCTGCTTGATCTGATTTGCTTTTTCTACGCCATTTCTTGCTTCCTCTTCGATTGCAAGTGTCGCAGAACGAACTTCGCTTAATCTTTCTGTCAAATCTTCTGTTGCTTCAGCAACGCTATCCATTGATGCAGCCAATTCTTCCATTGCTGCGGAGGTGTTGGTTACGCTATCAGATGCGTTTTGAATCTTCTCAACCATGCTGTCCGTTGAAGAAGATAATGCGGTAGAACCGTTCTTTACTTCCTTGATTACGCCCTGCAAAGTTTCAATGAATAAGTTGATACCGTCTGATATTCTTGCCAGTTCCGTATTGGTCTTTGCATGAATACGTGAGGTCAAATCTCCCTTGCCCTGCTCGATATCTCTGATGATTGTATTTAACTCTCCAGAGATTCTTGAGATTGTCTTATTCACTCTGACAAAGGTCAGTACAAAGCTTAAGATGATAATTAAAATTACAATTACCATTACCACATATCCCTTGAAGCTAACCTGTGTGATATATCCTGTTAAATATGCCTTGGTTCCATCCACCAGCTGTGTGATTCCGTCATCAAGTTCAACCAAAGCTGCATTTGTTGCATCTAAGCTTTCACCATAGTCGGATGATACATAAGAAATGGCACCCATCAAATCATTTTCGAGGATACATTTCTTTAAATTCTCCGCAGTTTGTGTATACATTCCAATACTAGTCTCAAGGTTATCAACCATTTCCTGTCCGTTTGGGAGATTTGAAGTTAAAAGGCTGCCTTGTAAATACTCAACCTTCTCGTTGATTGTTGCAATATAGCCATCCATTGCCTCAAACTCTGCAGCAGTAATTGCGGTTCCGCCTTCCATCTGTCCAAGGTTTTTGTTGATTTCTGCAGAAATATGAACCACATTCTCTTTTAAGCTGTCAACCGCTCTTGTGCATTCGATTTCGTTATTTGCAGCCAGCAAAGACTGATCTCTTACGCTGTTCAATGCCATGTGCACGATAATTGCAAATACAATAAATGCCACCAAAATAATCAGGTTTGTCGCTGAATTTTGGAATAGAATTGTCTGTAAAAAATTACCTTTTGATTTTCCTTTTTGATTTGCGCTCATCTTTTTTTCTATTCTCCTCTCTATTGTAAAACAACACTTTATCCTCATTTGCTTTAATTTTTAGTTTATTGTAATTCGATTCATATACAATTTCTTTTCATATTTTGTCCTAAAACACATCAAAAAGTAACCTTTTTGTCCAATTAAATAGACGATCGATTCAAATGAATCGACCGTCCATAATTTTTCCATCCAAAAAAGCAAATTTTCTACTGATTTAAGATGACTTCATGTCCTGATTCAGCAGATTTATAAATTGCATCCAAAATCTGTGTCACCACAAATGCCTGCTCCGGCTTTACAACAGGATCAGTATCGTTAATGATACACTCTAACCACTGCTTGCACTCGAGATCCTTTGGTTCAGAAGATCCGCCTTCAAAGAATGCGATGGATCCGCCGTCTGAAATTTTTTGCTCCACCAATTCTCCGTGGTAAGTTCCGTTGACAATTAAGTTGTACTCACGTCCGGTAGATGCACCGCCTCCGGACATCTCTCCTACGATTTCAGCTCCACCCTTTGTACCGCAAAGTGTGCATGCTGCTTCTCTTGAATCCTTCATGTTAATTGCCCATGCAGACTCCAGGAAAATGGTTGCTCCGTTTTCAAATTTGATATATCCAAATGCAGAATCTTCTACTTCATAGGTCTTTGGATCCCATGGTCCAAACATATTTCCCTGAGTTGCGAGTTCGGAATGTCCAAGCTTTTCGAATACGCTTCCCATAACTGAAACCGGCTTGTAATTATCCATGCACCATAAGGTGATATCGAGAGCGTGTGTTCCGATATCAATCAATGGACCGCCGCCCTGCTTTGATTTATCAGGGAATACACCCCATGTCGGCACTGCTCTTCTTCTGATGGCATGTGATTTTGCAAAATAAATCTCGCCGAATTCATCTGCATCGCATGCTTTCTTTAACATTTGTGTATCCTGGCGGAATCTGTTCTGATATCCGACTGTGAATTTCTTGCCGGAAGCTTTCCATGCGTCAATCATCTTCTGTGCAGATTCTGTATTATGTGCCATTGGTTTCTCGCACATTACATGCTTTCCTGCCGCAAATGCGTCTACGGTAATCGGGCAGTGTGCCACGTTTGGTGTACATACGTGTACTACATCGATTTCAGGATCTTTTAACAGTTCTTTATAGTCCTGATATACTTTTGCCTGATCTAAGTGAAAGTCTGCCTTTGCTTTTTCTGCTCGTTCTACTTCGATGTCGCAAAGTGCAACGATTTCGCAAAGTTCGCTCTGTGCTGTTAATGCAGGTAAGTGTTTCTGGTTTGCGATGCCGCCACATCCGATGACACCGACTTTTAATTTCTGACTCATCTATGTTTCCTCCTTGTCGATACAATTGATACTCATTTTGTGAACTTAAGTATAGCAACTATATCTTCCGAGAAACTTCTCTTTTTTTGACATCTTTCACGTCAATTTTTGTTCTCCTCCACAATTTCTATTCCGCCTCCACACCTCCCCTCCCACACAACATAGGCGCGCCTCACAGGCAAAATCCACCACCCAAACACTTTCATCAGCAACAGACCTTCGCAGCCGCTCCCATGTCCAGGCCCCATAAACTTTGAAACCGGATTTTGTTTCGCATCCACAGCCACATCCCCCTTCCCACACAAAATCGGGGCTTGCTGCGCAAAAATTGCCCAAGCAAGTGTTTCGCTTCTAAACCGAATTTTTCTCCGGGTCACGAGGGCGCTATTTCTCCGCCTCGCAGTCATAAGTCCACTTCCAAACACTTTCATCAGCAACAGGTCTTCGAACTTCTTCGCTTGTGCAGGCTCCGCTACTTACTCAGCACGGATTTTGGCAACCACAGCCACATCCCTCTTCCCGCACAAAATCGGGGCTCGCTGCGCAAAAATTGCCCAAGCAAGTGTTTCGCTTCTAAACCGAATTTTTCTCCGGGTCACGAGGGCG
>SVFB01000030.1 GCA_015057085.1 Lachnospiraceae bacterium | reverse complement strand
TAGAAGAAGCGAAACACGTTGGTGCAATTTTCGCAGCAAGACCTTGTGCGGGAAGAGGGAATGTTGGCGTGGTTGCAAAACAAAATCCGCCAACAAAGTCTATGGAGCCTGCATAAAGCAAGAACTACAAAGACCTGTTGCCGGTCGAAATACTTCAATGGTGGACTTATGACTGTGAGGCGGATAAAAATAGCGCCCGCGTGTCCCGGAGAAAGAAAAATTTGCGAAGTAAAAAGGACATGAGCAAATGCTCATGTCCTTTTTATGTCAGCGAATCATATAAAGAACCGCTGGAATAATTGTCACTAAAACTGCCGCTATCCGTATAGGTATTTGCCTTTGATGCCTCAATCGTTGCTGCACTGTTAATCATGGAAGCTTTGGCTCCGATCTGATATGCATAACTTCCGGTTCCGGAAAACAGCGATTTGATTTTCGAAACATCAGCGTTTTTAAAAGCATCTTCATCAATGGAAAGCTTAAAGGTTGAACTATCCATTGTAATTCCCACTTCTTTCAAGAGTGAACTGTTTGTGGTATTTTGATTTACCATCGATGCAGCCGCATTCGCAATGGATGTCACTTCAGATGATGATGCTGCTTTGATGGTGCTATTATAGTCATCTACAAATGCGGATACCGCATTGTAAATGGCATCCATATCATAGTTTCCCTCATCATCCTTTTTCCAAAGTGAAGAATTTTTATATAAATTGCTTGCTGATTCGATTAAATCCTCCGAAGCACTCTTTTGAGTAGCAAGTTCCTTTGTTGTGCTATTAGATGTGGATGTAGAAGTTTCTCCCGCATCTTCTTTCTCATAATAGGCGCGCAAAAGTTTATAATACGAGCCGCTTTTCACACTGGACAACTCGCCTAAATTTTCGTAAATTCCGGATAATGAAGTTGATGAGTATCTCGAACTGCTCGAGAGACTTGAGAATAAGGTTCCGATAGAATCAGAATTATAAGATCCAATATTCATATTCATTCACTCCTTTGAACCAACTGCAGGTGACTTCCTTGTCTTCCTTCAACTCATAAAATGTCTATTGTTATCCATAATATACACCCTAAAGTACTATTTTTCAAGACATCTTCTTTGTCTTTTGTGAGGTTTGTACAATTTCGCAGGCGTATTATGTGTATTTTTGACAAATCTCACACATTTTGTTGATTTATTGTGCTATAAATGGTAATATATTTACAAGGTTAATAAGTATTTTACTTGTTAGTTTTTTTCATAATTTGCCCTGTTTTCTACGGACGGCAGGGCTCTCCTCTTTTTTAGGAGATTATGGGGTAAGGGGTATGTAATAAAAAAGAACATCCTTAGGGATGTCCTTTTTTATTGCTGTTTTTATTTTTTGTTTTTATTGCCTGTCTTTATATATCATCGATCTGCCAATCAATCGGCGTCAATCCATTTTGTTCCAAAAACTGATTCGTCTTGCTGAAATGCCCACAGCCAAAGAAACCTTTGTATGCAGATAAAGGACTTGGATGCGGAGCTTTAAGAATGAGATGCTTCGGATTATTCAGCATCGCACTCTTCTTTTGCGCCGGACCGCCCCAAAGCAAATAAACCACAGGCTCATCTTTTTGGTTAACCGCTTGAAGAATAGCATCCGTGAACGCTTCCCAGCCATGTCCCTTGTGTGAATTCGCCTCATGGGCACGCACTGTCAAAACGGTATTAAGCATCAATACGCCTTGATCCGCCCATTTTTTTAAGTATCCGTTATTCGGAATGCGGCAGCCCAAATCCTCCTGAAGTTCTTTATAAATGTTTTGAAGAGATGGCGGAATATTCTTTTGACTCGGTAAAACCGAAAAAGAAAGTCCATGTGCTTGATTGACATTATGATACGGATCCTGCCCCAAAATCACCACTTTCACTTTTGAAAGCGGTGTCAAATGAAGGGCATTGAAAATATCCTTCGAAGGTGGATAAACCGTAGTCGTGTCATATTCATGCTTCACGAACTTATATAAATCTTTATAATAATCTTTATGAAACTCAGCTTCCAACGCCGGAAGCCAATCGTTTGTAATTGCACTCATCTTGATAACTTTCAGTCGTTCTAATTTTTTATAATCGAACCGAAACGCCTCGTCCTTGCAAATAGCGCTTCACTTCATTGATTTCCAATTCTTTATAATGGAATAAGGATGCAGCCAAGGCAGCATCTGCCTTGCCTTCTGTTAAAGCATCATAAAAATGCTCCAACGTACCTGCACCGCCGGATGCAATCACCGGAATCGATACAGTCTCAGCAATTTGTCTGGTCAATTCAATATCATATCCTGCCTTCGTTCCATCGCAATCCATGCTTGTCAAAAGGATTTCGCCGGCGCCTAAGGCATTTACCTTTGCTGCCCATTCAATCGCATCTAAACCTGTATCCACACGACCGCCGTTTTTGTAAACATTCCAGCCGCTTCCATCTGCCCTACGTCTGGCATCGATTGCCACAACTACGCATTGGCTTCCAAATTTATCTGCTGCATTTCCAATTAATTCCGGCGTATTGATTGCGGATGAATTAATCGAAATCTTATCTGCGCCCTCGCGCAAGAGCACCTTAAAATCTTCTACCGTTCGGATTCCTCCGCCCACAGTAAAAGGGATAAAAACACGTTCCGCAACTTTTCTTACCATATCCACGACAGTTCCGCGGTTATCAGAAGATGCTGTGATATCCAAAAATACCACTTCATCAGCACCGGCCTTGTCATAAGCAGCTGCAATTTCAACCGGATCTCCGGCATCTCTTAAATTTACAAAGTTCACGCCCTTAACCACACGTCCTTCATTGACGTCCAGGCAAGGAATAATTCTTTTGGTAAACATATTACACTCCCGTAAAATTCTTTAAAATCTGAAGACCCACACTTCCACTCTTTTCCGGATGGAACTGACATGCAAAAATATTATCCTTTTCCACGGATGCATGAATTAAAGTGCTATATTCCGTGGTTGCTTTTACAATCTGCGGATCCTTTGCCTTCAAATAATAAGAATGCACAAAGTATACATATGGTTCCCCTGTAAAATTTTGAAACAACCGACCGTTATTTTGCAGTTTTAACGAATTCCATCCGATATGCGGAATCTTTAAATCCGGTGCATCCGGAATACGTATAATATCGCCATCCAATAAGCCTAAACCTTCGACTCCACCGGATTCCTCACTTCCTTGAAATAGAAGTTGAAGACCTAAGCAGATACCCAAAAACGGCTTATTGCTTTCAACGACTTCATGCACAACCTTATCTAACTCATATTTCTTAAGATGTGCGATTGCATCTCCAAAGGCTCCTACTCCCGGCAGAATTACTCTGTCCGCTGATAGAATTTCCTTTCTGTCTCTTGTCACGGTACATTCCTGTCCCATCGATACAAGTGCCTTTTCGACACTTTTCAAATTTCCTGCGTCATAATCGATGATTGCTATCATTTTAATATAAACCTAATTCCTTTAATTTCTGATAAATCAATATAGTATATGCTTTTCTGGTTCTCGCTCCGTAAATCTCATATGCATCTTCGAGAGTCATATTATAATCTGTCTTTAACGCATCTGAAATCAGAGCCCCTAAATTTTCAAGCTCTGTCACACAATCATACTCGGATGCACCTTCAATGTTCGCCTGATAACGTCCTGCTGCGCATACCAAAGCATCAAAGGCCTCTACCTGCATTGAATTTGACATATTCTGCTCATTTGCATTCTTGAAAACTAAATAGTGCTCATATTCACTGGATACTTCTGCCATAATCAAAGCTCGATTATAGAATTCCATATCACCTTTTTTAATTTTCATTCCATCAATTTTTTCGAAGGCAGCTACATAATTTGCCGGGTCGGAAGCGCCTGTATTAAAGAGACTCTTCGCCTGACTAAACGGAACAGTATAACCGGAAAGATTGGTAGCAACCATAACCATCACTCCGATGGAAACACCCAATAATGTAATAAAGATAACCGGCTTCTTCGGAAGCGGTTTGCCCTTTTCCTTTGGTTCTTTCGGTGCCTTTGGTTTCTTTTCTTTTTTCGGTTTTTCTTTCTTCTCTTTCTTCGGCTTTTCTTTCTTTTGTTTTTTCTCTTTTTTCTTCTTCTTGCCGTCTTCTTCCTTGTCCGCGTTAGCCGCATCTGCGCCTTCTAATTCGCGCAAAAGCGCCATATTCTCTTCCGAAAGTTCTTCAACTCCCGGACCATCCATTGGAAGAACTCCGGCAGCCTCATCTTCAATCAGATCTTCTTCCGATTCAAATAACTTCTTTAGCAAACGTGTAAAGAAATTATCTGCCTTCGGTGTATCCTGCTCAGAATCTTTTTTCTTCTTCTCTTTTTTCTTACGCTTCTTTTTCTTCTTGCCGTCCTCAGGCTCTTCTTCTTCGATACCCTTGTTTTCTTCTCCATCCTGCGGATTCATTTCCTTATCCGCAAATGCTCCGATCGCATCTTCTGTATCAACTGCGGTGCCTGCTTCATCTTTCGAAAGCAAATCTCCGATTCCTTCCATGCCATCAGTCTCTGAAAGCATATCCAGCAAATCATCTGCAGATACGCCGGCCAAATCCGGTTCTCCAGCCTCTGTAAGAGGAAGCTCTTCAGGTTCAACCTGCTGAAATTCTGTCTCTTTGCTGTTTAAATCACCCTCTTCAAACAATTCCTCCGGCATCTGAATTTCAGGCAGTGCATCCTCTGTTTGCGTTGCTGCATCCTGCGATTCTGCCGCTCCTGACTCTATCGAAATTGTATCCGGCGCAGATGCCTCCGATTCAGCAACTTCCGGTGAAACTTTTTCTGGTGAAACTTCTTTCGGTGAAACTGATTCCGGCGAAACTGCTTCCGGAGCAGGCGCATCCGGCGCTACAAATGGCTCAGATTCATCAATTTCATTGAACAAATCGTTAATATCATCATGTGAATCTGTTTGTCTGGATTCCGACAATGCCATATCCAATTCTGCGAATAAATCATCATCCGGATCATAGGAACCCATATCGCGTTTTCCGCCATCATGGGTAATTCCTAAATCGGCATCAAATTCAGCTAAAAAATCATCATCCGAAAAGCCCATCTCTTCTTCAAAACTCTTCAGGAAATCATCATCACTTGTTTCCGGCGCATCAAAAACAGGCTCTTTTGTCTCCTCCGGCTTTTTTGGCTCCGGCTGAGGTGAAGTGCCATTTCCGTTAAGCGAATATAGTAATTCATCTAAATAATTCTCGGATGCTTTGTTACTCATAAAATACCTCAAAAGAGGATGTGATTTATACCACATCCTCTTTTATCATTTTCATGTAATTATACGGCTGCGTTGTCAATCAAGTTGTCGATTGCCTCAACCAGCTGTCCGATTTCCGGCTTAGTAAGCTGCGCGTCGGCTCCAAGCTGCTCACCCTTACGTCTCATTTCGTCATTTACAAGGGATGAGAAGATAATCAGTGGAATCTTCTTTAATTCGTCATCAGATTTCACTAATTTTGTCAGGCGATGTCCATCCATACGAGGCATCTCAATATCAGTGATGATACATTGCACTTTCTGCAATGCAGTTCCTTCTGCTTTGAACTCACTCAATTTATCCCATGCTTCCTGGCCATCATTGTTAATGATTAACTTATCATAACCAGCTTTTCTCAAGCAGTCTGTAATCAAACGGCTAAGCAATGGCGAATCTTCTGCAATCAGGATTGTAGAATCGCTTCTCTCGCGCTCAACCATATGATCCACATCTGAAGTTCTAAGTCCTGTCTCAGGGCTAATACCTGATACAATTGACTCGAAATCCAAGATTACAACCAATTTGTCTTCCATCTTGATGACACCGGTAGAAACGCTACCTTCTTCACTATTGATGGTTGAATCAGGTTTAATAATCTCTTCCCATGATACACGATGAATTCCGATTACCTGATCCACATGGAAGGCGATATCCAATTTATTAAAGTTTGTAATAATGAACAAACCTTCGTCTTCTGAGTCCGGCAATCCCAGACATTGTCTCAAATTGATGACGGTAATCATCGTATCACGCGGCATGAAGATTCCCTCAACACTTGGATGTGTATTCGGTACCGGAGTTACCGGCTGATATTGTAAGATTTCGCGAATCTTAGCAACGTTGATTCCATAATGATTATTCGCAAGTGTAAACTCTAAAATCTCGAGTTCGTTTGTTCCGGATTCCAAAAGAATATTTGTATCCATAGTCACCCTCCACAATTTCCTTAATCTTTATATATTATAACATAACAAGAAATATTTGATTCAATATTTTGATAAATTTCTACAATTTTATCAAACTTGTTTTGCTATCTACAGTTACTTCAAGTGTAAAATCCGATACATTATTTGCATCGTCCTCACTCATCTCAAATAAAATTACAACATCCTGAGAACTTTGGCCCTTTACAGTACCGATATATGTAGCCAAATCAGTGGTCAGAAGTGAAACCTTTTGCGTGGTTTCTTTTCCGTTAGCCTTCAAAGTAAATCGAGGGCTCATGGAAAACAGATCAATATCGGTATCCTCTGTTGCTTCCAGCGTAAAGGTTAGAATCACAAATGTCTTTCCGGAATCAGCAGTCACAGAGCCCGCCGGTTCGGAATAGTGATCCGCGACCTCTTTTCCCTTATAGGTATAGGAAATCGAACTCGGCAATCCCAGTGCTTCCGTTATGGTGACCGCATCACCTGTTGCTTCGGAATTCTCTGTATCGCCTTCTCCCGGCCGTATCTGAGTATTTCCACTGTTTTCAGTTGTCTCTTCAGTCTCTGATTCTGTTTCTTCCTCGTCTTCGAGTTCTTCAGGATCAATCACGACAACCCCGTCGTTTTGATAAACATTGAATTTCGAGACGGATTCCGCAGCATAGGCGACTACCAAATTGTATTCTTCATCTGTCATAGAATACAACGGCGTACCGCATCCGGTTAGAGTCGCCCCTAAAACCAGGGCTATGAGCAAAGCTCCTATCTTTTTATGCTTCATATTCAACCCGTTTTCTGATACTTTATTCCTATATAAAAGTATGTTAACATATTTCATTTTTGATAGCAACACCTTATTTATCAAGGTTGCAATCAAATTCAGCCCAAAATTCAACCCCATCGGAATAATTGTTCACTCCGCAGGCTTTGTTATGAGAATCCATAATCGCTTTTACAATGGACAGACCAATTCCGCTTCCGCCATATTCACGTGTTCTGGCCTTATCCACCTTATAAAATTTTTCCCAAAGGCGATCAATTGCCTCATCAGGAATCGGTTTTCCTGTGTTAAATACACATACTCTTAAAAGTCCATCATGCTCTTGATACTTAACGATAATACGCTTTTCTCCTTCGCAATGATGAATGGCATTCGTCATAAAGTTCGTCATCACCTGCTCCACTTTAAATTCGTCTGCCCAAATATATTTCGGCTTTGTTTCTTCAAAGACAATGGTGGCGCCGGACTGTTCCGCCAAAAGCGAGTTGGCTGATACCACCCCTTTTACCAGTTCTGTCATATCAAACCGGTCAATTTCCAATTGATTATTTCCAAATTCTAACTGGTTCAATGACAAAAGCTGCTTTACCATTTGATTCATCTTTTCCGCTTCGTCGATGATGACTTCACAGTAGAAATCACGGCTTTCCTGGTCTTCGTTTATATTGTCTTTCAAGCCTTCCGCATAACCGGAGATGAGTGCCAAAGGTGTCTTTAATTCATGAGATACATTAGAAAGAAATTCTTTTCTCATCGAATCAATTTCTTCTTTTTTTTGAATATCTCTTTGCAATTCATTATTTGCGATTTTTAAATCTGCAATGGCATGTTCCAGATTCTCCGACATTTCATTCATGGAATAGCCAAGGGTTTCTATCTCTTTGCTCACAAAGGGAGATGTCAGATATTGTGCTTCAAAATCTAATCTTGACATCCGATAAGCAATTTCCGTTAAATTGCGAATCGGCTTCGAGATTTGTCTCGACAAAAGCAAAATCATGACAATACTGATCAGCAATGCGCCCACTGCAACCACTGAGAAAAATCGAAGTGAAATATTCGCGCTTTCCTTGATACTTTCCAGAGGCGTACGAATCAAAATTAAGCTTTCATCCGACAAATAGCCCCAAAGCATCAGATATTCCGTTTGCATACGCTTGTCGTTTCTGCGCTCAATCTTATACAGGGAAGTTTCGTAGAGAATCTGCTCATCTTCCTTTCCTGTTCCATAATACAGTTCATTCATCTGCATCGCAGCAAAATCAGAACTGCTATTTGAGCGAATGATGCCAGAGCCCTCTTGCAGAACAAGAATATTAAAATTGCCTGCTGCACATAACTTTTCGAAGGTGACATCAAAGTCAGACGAACTTAATATTCCCTCGGTTTCGGCAGTATCAATCGTACCGTAGGCTTCTATCAAATCCCCCAGCTTTTCTTTTACATAATATTCTTCCAATTGTGTTTGGTTGAGGATCCAGCTTCCTGCGACAATGATGACAACGAGGACAATCATTGTGATGGTCAATTGTATAAATAGCGGTTGTTTTTTCATTTATTCACCTGTGCTGTACTTATAACCAACTCCCCAAACAGTCTTAATATAATCCCCTTTTTCACCAATTTTGCTTCGTAATTTTTTTACATGCGTATCGATGGTTCTGGCATCGCCGAAATAATCATAATCCCAAACGCTGTCCAAAATACGTTCTCTCGATAGGGCAATTCCTTCATTTTCCATGAAGTACTCCAACAATTCAAATTCTTTAAAGCTAAGCTCTATATCTTTGCCATCGACTTTCACATTATGACCGGTCTTATTGAGTTCAATCCCACCGGAAGTCAAAATAACCGCATCCTCTGTCAAGATATTGCTTCTTCTTAAAAGTGCTTCTGCTCTTGCCACAAGAATCTTCGGTGAAAACGGCTTGGTAATATATTCGTCTGCGCCCAGATCAAACCCATTTAGTTCATCATCTTCGCCGCCTTTTGCTGTCAGCATGATGATTGGGACCTTAGAGCTCTGACGAACCTCTCTGCACACTTCCCAGCCATTTACCTTTGGCATCATAACATCCAATATCAAAAGTGCGATATCTTTTTGTTCATAGAAACAGTCCAAGGCCATTTCTCCATCCGCTGCTTCCACCACCTCGAAGTCCTTCTTCACAAAGAAGTCCTTCACCAGCTTACGCATACGGCTCTCATCATCCGCAACTAGTATTTTAATCTTATCCATTTATTGTTCCTCCAGATTTGCTTCTCTCTCCGAAAGTTCCTTTTCCCACTGAGACAATTCCTGCTCCCATGAGGAATATTTATCCAAAATCTTATTCTCATAATCAATCAGATCTGTCTGCTTTGTGGTAAGCGCAATTACAAACATCCCAATTACGCATGCTGATAATACCACTGTCAAAAACATTGTGACACGAAACCACAATCGGTAGTTTCTCTTCGACTCTCGGTTTTCTTTCTTTCTCTTTCTGTTTTCCTTTTCTTTGATTTTCTTTTCGACCTGCTTTTTCTTTAAGTCAGCAAGTTGCGCTTCAGAATTCTTGCGCGCCGGAATCGGCTTAATATCCTCACTTTTGATATAAGGAATCGTCACCAGGTATTCCTGAAGTTCAAAAAGAAATTTTAATCCCACTTCTGTTTTAAACAATTGTTTTTGGAGAAGATTATTATACAGGTTTAGAATCACATCAGGATCATCCATCTTCGTTCTCTCCTTGATGTAGCGGATTCCCTCCGCTTCCGTTCTCGCCTGTGTTGCTTCCTCTTCTGTTTCAAATAAAAGGCCCTCTGCCTCGTACATATCTAACACCTCTGGACTAATATGCGATATAGGTGCCTCCTTCCAATTCCGGAAGTGCCCCTTCCTGATAAGCGCTAATCAATTCCCGCAGGTCGCGAATGCGTGATTTCATTCGCTTGCCCACATCAGTATCTCCTACGAGAATACGCTTATCGCAAAGCTCAACCGCCTCTCTTCTAGAGACAATGTCGATTTCGTTCTTTACCGCTTCCTCAGCGGATTCAAACGGATCATGTGCTGTCAAAGTCAATCCGTATGAGTTAAAAATCAATGTATATCCTGCAATTCCGGTTCTCTTACGATAGGTCTGAGAGAATCCGCCATCGATAATGATTACCTTTCCATCGCACTTAACAGGACTCTCGCCCCTCATGCGATGCACAGGAACATGCCCATTGATAATATGGATATTGTTTCCATAAAGTCCGAATTCATGCAATATCATATCTGCAATTTCCGGCTTTTGAATCAAATCATAATAGCAGCTCTTCGGCTCTACCCAGGTTGATTCATCTTCTAAGAAATAGCGCTCAAAAGTGGCCATCTTCTTACGTCCATACAATGGTGAATATGGAGCGGTCCAAATATACCACATCAAGTCGGCGCCCTTTTCCTGTTCCTTCATATCTGTCGAAAAGAATGCCTTGCGGACATAGGACTCTAATACATCAAAGAGCTCTTTGCCCCAATATTCCGTACCATAAATATTTACTTTTCTAAAGGTTCCATCTTCGTTCAATGGCACACTTCCATGATAAAGCAAATTGCCATTGTAAACCTTATACATATTCCCTTTCTTCAAGAGTAAGCGCATATGACGCTGTAATTTATCACAGTGCAGGAAGGATGAGCGCAGGCGCATCATCACATTTAATTCCTCTTCTGTTAATTTATAAGGGTCCTTCGGATCAATGGTCGGGAAGTTCGTATCTTTTAGCTTATGTTCCTTTCCATCCAGCACAATGGTACCCTTTTCATAATCAATCTTTTCGAACAACAGTCGCTCATCCATTCCGTACTCCGGCCACTTTTTAATCAGCTGCCCTTCCAACTTAAAACGAATGATTGCGATTGCCTTATGCATCTTTCGAATCATCGTAGATTCCGATACATTGCGTTTTTCCCCCGCCAGTTGCTTAAATACAAAAATATCACAAGGGTCATTTTCGTATGTATTCATTGCAAATGTTGCAAGCGGGAGCAAATTAATTCCATAACCTTCCTCTATCATATCCAGATTATCATATCGGATACTGTTTCGAATGACTGTTGCGATACACGCAAGCTGACCTACTGCTGCTCCCATCCAAATAATATCGTGATTTCCCCACTGAATGTCCACAGAATGATATGACATCAAACGATCCATAATCAGATGTGCACCGGGACCTCTGTCGTAGATATCTCCGATGACATGAAGATGATCAACTGCAAGATTTTGAATTAATGTAGATAATTCGAGGATGAATTCCTCTGTCTGTCCTAAATTTACAATGGTATCAACAATCGCATCATAATATGCTTCTTTGTTTAACACCTCTGGTTTTTCTGTAATTAATTCCTCTATGATATATGCAAAATCCGGCGGTAACATTTTACGCACCTTTGATCTTGTATATTTTGAAGATACGGTCTTGCACACCTCTATCAAACGATACAATGTAATCTTGTACCATCCGTCCATATCTTCCTCTGTCTTTTTTACCAACTCGATTTTTTCTCGCGGATAATAAATGACCGTGGCAAGCGTCGCCTTGTCTGCTTCGCTTAAGCTGCGACCGAATACATCATCAATTTTCTTGCGCACGGCTCCCGAACCGTTTTTTAACACATGAGAAAAAGCTTCGTATTCTCCGTGAATATCAGAAAGGAAATGTTCCGTTCCTTTCGGAAGATTCAAAATTGCCTGCAAGTTAATAATTTCTGCGGATGCTTTACTAATGGTTGGATATTGTTCCGAAAGCTGTTCCAAATAATGCAAATGACTGTTTTCCAAAATAGCCTCCCTTTACCTATGGTCTAATTCCCCATACTTCCTCGACAACAGATTCACAATAGGCCTTCGAAAAATTCGAATCGCTTTCCACAATCCAATTTCTTTCGGCAAGTTCTTCCGTATAGTCCGACAGGAAGTATACCGTATAATCTGTCCCCTCATCTTCATGACAGACCACCGGCAAGATATCGTATTCCAGAATGGAAACCCGTCCGCTTTCATCACGACCGATTGTCACATCAGCCATTCCCCCTATCATACGAACACTAATTCCTTCTTTCACACTTTCTGTCCCATTCACAAAATTACCAAGTGAATAATAGACAAGCATCTGATTTCCTTGTTGATCCTCATACATTTCTATTGGTTCAATGACATGAGGATGCGTTCCAATCACCAGATCAACTCCGCACTCCAGGAACAGTTCGCACCAGGCCTTTTGCTGGTCATCAGCACTTAGGCGATACTCTGTTCCCCAATGAGGACATACAACAACAAAATCCGCAAGTTCATTCGCCCTTGCGGTATCTTCTCTCACTTTTTCCTCAGTAAGATAGTCCACGCAGTATTCCATTCCTTCCGGAGTTTCAACTCCGTTAGTGCCATATGTATAATTCAAAACCGCGATCTTGATATCGCCTTTTTCATATACATAAATTGCTTCCCGGTCTTCCCAACTGTCATGAATTCCCAAGACTGCAATATCCGGATAGTTTTCATTCCAGAAATTCATACAGTTTGTAATTCCCTCAGCATGTTTATCCAACGCATGGTTGGTTCCATGCAAAATCACATCAAATCCGGCTGCCACTTCAGCATCGCCCAATTCATAAGGCGAATTAAAACACGGATAGGAGGACAATCCAAGCTCTGTGCCTCCAAGAATCGTCTCCTGATTCACAATGGCCAAATCTACACTTTCCACCTTTTGATGCACTTTCGAAAACAGATGATCGTAGGAATAGCTTCCATCTTCTGTCACACCGGAATCCAGGACTCTGGTATGCATCAACATATCCCCTACCATTAAAATTTCAACTGTCGTAGGTTCATCTGCAGAATCTGTTTCCTCTGTTGATTCAAGTGCGTAGGTCGTATGTGCACGGGGGATTTCCTCCGGCTTAATTGTTGCAGTCGAAGTAGCGACACCATTTCCTGTGTCGATTCGAACATATACAATTAAAGCACATAATACTGCGAAAGATAATGCCAGTGTAATCCATATTTTCTTCATATAGCACCCTCATAAAATATGACGAAAGTAGGTTTCTACTGCTGTTTCCATTTTACCACATATTCATTATCTTACAAGCCGATTACAGATGAAGAAAAAAAGGTTTCCCACCCGAAAGTGGGAAACCTTTGATTTGTTTTGCGTTTATGAATTATTTATATAATTCAACCAACTTCTCTAAGTGAGCGAAACGAGCATTTGCAGCCTCTTCAGACTCCTTAAATAACTTCTCAGCACGCTCTGGGAATGGCTTGATCAGACGAGTATAACGAGCCTCGTTGTTCAAGAATTCCTGATAAGATCCGTCTCCGGCCTTTGAGGTCAAAGTGAATGGATTCTTACCTTCTGCCTTAAGTGCAGGATTGAATGAGAACAAGTTCCAGTATCCAGCCTTAACAGCCTTCTTCATTTCATCCTGGCAGTGGTTCATACCACCCTTAGCGATTCCGTGAAGTTCGCAAGGTGCATAACCGATGATAAGTGATGGTCCCGGATAAGCCTCAGCCTCAGCGATTGCCTTAACAGCCTGGTTCATGTTTGCACCAAGTGCGATCTGAGCAACATATACATATCCGTAGCTCATAGCGATTTCAGATAAGGACTTCTTGCCGATTTCCTTACCAGCTGCTGCGAACTGACAAACCTCACCAATGTTAGAAGCCTTAGATGCCTGTCCACCGGTGTTAGAATACATTTCTGTATCGAATACCATAACGTTTACGTTCTCGCCGGAAGCAAGTACATGATCAAGTCCGCCGAATCCGATATCGTATGCCCATCCGTCACCACCGAAGATCCATACAGACTTCTTGCCGAGGTAATCCTTCTTCTCAAGTACCTGAGGAGCGATTGGGCATCCTGCTGCAGCTGCCTTCTCTAACTCTTCGATTAATACCTTTGTAGGCTCTACATTTGCCTTTGTATTTTCCTTTGTCTCAAGGAATTTCTCTACTGCTGCCTTGAATTCTGCTGTTGCCTTTTCTCCTGCAGCCATTTCCTTAATCTGCTCAATTGCAGCTTCGCGGATATACTTCTGTCCAATATACATACCTAAACCATGTTCAGCATTATCCTCGAACAATGAGTTAGACCAAGCCGGTCCCTTCTTAGAATCGATGTTTACTGTATATGGTGATGTTGCTGCCGGGTTACCCCAGATAGAAGAACATCCTGTTGCATTGGAGATGAACATCTGCTCACCGAACAACTGAGTTACAAGTCTTGCATAAGAGGTTTCAGCACATCCGGCACAAGATCCTGAGAACTCAAGCAATGGCTGATTGAACTGAGATCCCTTAGGAGTCAGATCGTTCATGCCTGCATCAGTCTTCTTAGATACATTTGCAACGAGGTAATCAAATACTGGCTGCTCTGCAGACTGAGATTCCTGAGGCTGCATTGCGATTGCACCGGTAGGACAAACTGTGATACACTCGCCACAACCCATACAATCAAGCGGAGATACGCTCATGGTGTACTTGTATGCGCCAGCCTTTGGCTTCATATCTGCAACCTTCATGTTAGAAGGAGCTGCAGCAACTTCTTCGTCTGTCAACAAGAATGGACGAATGGTTGCATGTGAACATACAAATGCACACTGGTTACACTGAATACACTTTTCAGCATCCCATTCAGGAACAGAAACTGCAGTACCGCGCTTCTCATATGCAGAAGCTCCTGTTACAAACTGTCCGTCTGCACAATCCTTAAATGCAGATACAGGAAGTGAATCTCCATCCATCTTAGAAATCGGAGTTAAGAGATTCTTTACAAGTTTCACAGTTTCAGGACGACCTGTTAATTCCTTAGCAGGTGCATCAGCTTCAGGATTTGCCCATGAAGCAGGTACTTCTACCTTATGAACTGCATCTACACCGGCATCAATTGCCTTGTAGTTCATTTCTACGACTGCATCACCCTTCTTAGAATAAGACTTCTTTGCAGCAGCCTTCATGTATTCTACAGCTTCATCAATCGGCATAACATCTGCAAGTTTGAAGAAAGCAGACTGTAAGATTGTATTTGTTCTCTTACCCATTCCGATTTCGATTGCCTTATCGATAGCGTTGATGGTGTAAAGCTGAATGTTGTTATCAGCAATATATTTCTTAGCTTCAGCATTTAAGTGCTGCTCTAATTCTTCGTCAGACCACTGGCAGTTAATCATGAATACTCCGCCCGGCTTAACATCCTGAACCATCTTCATTCCCTGGGTTACATATGCAGGGTTATGGCATGCAACGAAGTCAGCCTGGTTGATGTAGTATGGGCTCTTGATTGGGTTATCACCGAATCTCAAGTGAGAAATGGTAACACCACCGGTCTTCTTAGAGTCATACTGGAAGTATGCCTGAATATATTTGTCGGTATGGTCACCGATGATCTTTGTAGAGTTCTTGTTTGCACCTACGGTTCCGTCACCACCGAGACCCCAGAACTTGCACTCTTTTGTACCAGGTGCAGAAGTGATTGGAGCAGGCTTAACCTCAGGTAATGAAAGATTTGTAACATCATCCACGATACCGATGGTGAAACGATTCTTTGGAGCATCCTTCTCGAGCTCTTTGTATACAGCGAATACAGATGAAGGAGGAGTATCTTTAGAACCAAGTCCGTAACGACCGCCTACCAATACGACGTCGTTTAATCCTGCCTCGCGAAGTGTTGTACAAACATCGAGGTATAATGGCTCACCAAGAGATCCCGGCTCCTTTGTTCTATCTAATACAGCGATCTTCTTTACAGTCTTAGGAAGAACCTTAAGCAAATGCTCTGAAGACCATGGGCGATACAAGCGAACCTTTACAAGTCCAACCTTCTCTCCCTTTGCTGTCAAGTAATCGATTACTTCTTCTGCTACGTCGTTGATAGAGCCCATAGCGATGATAACACGCTCTGCATCTGCAGCTCCGTAGTAGTTAAATAACTGATAGTCAGTTCCAAGCTTCTCGTTTACTTTGTTCATATACTTTTCTACGACTGCAGGAAGTGCATCATAGAAGCTGTTGCAAGCCTCGCGGTGCTGGAAGAATACGTCACCGTTTTCGTGAGAACCACGAGCAGCCGGATGGTTCGGATTTAATGCATGTGCACGGAATTCCTTAACGGCATCCATTGGGCACATTTCCTTCAAATCTTCGTAATCCCACTTCTCAATCTTCTGAATTTCGTGTGAAGTACGGAATCCATCGAAGAAGTTGATGAAAGGAACCTTTCCTTCTAATGCAGAAAGATGTGCAACAGGTGAAAGATCCATAACTTCCTGTGGGTTTGTCTCGCATAACATTGCAAAACCGGTCTGGCGGCAAGCATATACGTCACTGTGATCACCAAAAATATTCAATGCGTGAGAAGAAACAGTTCTTGCTGATACATCAAATACGCAAGGAAGGTTTTCACCAGCGATTTTGTACATATTAGGGATCATAAGTAAAAGACCCTGTGATGCGGTAAATGTGGTGGTTAATGCACCGGTTGCCAATGAACCGTGTACGGTTCCGGCAGCACCAGCCTCTGATTCCATCTCAACTACTTTAACTGTGTTTCCAAAGATGTTCTTCTGTCCTGCAGCAGACCACTGATCAACAGAGTCAGCCATTGGAGAAGATGGTGTGATAGGATAGATTCCTGCTACTTCAGTGTAGGCATAAGCTACATGAGCGGCAGCTGTATTTCCGTCCATAGATTGTTTTGCTCTAGGCATAAAATTCATCCTCCTTATTAGTAAGTGGGGCCTCTCTCTTTAAAATTGTGTTTAGCCCATATATACTAAAATTTAGCACAGTATTTTTCCTTTGTAAACTAATGCAGGTGTTCTAAATCAAGTACATAATTTGTTCTCCCTTTTGTTTAAAATACATAAACAAAATTTACGATGTCGTAAAATGAATTATTTTCATCTATGTAAATGTTTTACGCAACAGATATATAATTTTTGTTGTTTTTCACAAGGGGTAGAACAAATTTTATTTTTTTAATATAATAAGTACACACAATAACCCCAACAAGGAGGAGTAAATATGGCTACACCACACAACGGTGCCGAGAAGGGCGATTTTGCAAAGACAGTTTTGATGCCGGGAGATCCACTCAGAGCGAAGTTTATTGCAGAGAATTTTTTGGAAGATATTAAGCTTGTCACATCCGTTCGAAATGTATTTGGATACACAGGAACCTACAAAGGATTTCCGGTTTCTGTTATGGCTTCCGGAATGGGAATGCCATCCATCGGGATTTATTCCTATGAACTATACTCTCAATACGGAGTTGAAAATATCATCCGCGTCGGGTCTGCGGGATCCTATGTCGAAGATCTTCACATATTTGATGTCGTATTAGCCGAAAGCGCATACAGTGCCTCTTCATTTGCACGTGTCCAAAACGGCACCACAGATGATGTTATGTACCCTTCTAAGGAATTAAATGATACCATCATCGCCGCTGCAAAGGATTTGGATATTCCATTGAAGCTAGAACGCATCCACTCTTCCGACGTATTTTACGAAGAGACATGCACCGGAAGTTTCGAGCGTTATGTCACCGATCATGGTGCAAAGGCAGTGGAGATGGAAAGTTTCGCACTCTTCCACAACGCAAATGTATTAGGAAAAAATGCCGCATGTATCTTAACCATTTCCGATTCCTTTGTGCTAGATGAAGAGACGACAGCCGAGCAGCGCCAGAACAGTTTCACAACCATGATGAAACTTGCTTTAGAAGCAGCGATTCGCTTATAAAGTCAACACATACAAAAAGGATGAACCTAAAGCGGTTCATCCTCTTTTTGATTATGCTGTGCAATCAGAGCTTCCTTTTGTACTCTTGATAATTGTTTGATATGCCATTCCCGGCTCATGGCCTCTTCCTTTGTCTGAAATTTTTCCCAGTAAACAAGTTCCACCGGTCTGCGGCTCTTGGTATACTTGGCGCCTTTTCCTTCGTTATGCGCAAAAACCCGTTCCATCAAATGGTTCGTCCAACCGGTATATAGACTGCCGTCCGCACATCGCACAATATAAGTATAATTTTCCATGCTAATTCTACACATTCTCCTTATCCACAATATTTTGAATCCAAATATTGCTGCGCACCATAAAGAATCCGATTACAACTTTAATGATTTCTGTATAGGTTACAATTGCAAAGATCAAACGAAATCCCAGATTTGTGTGGTAAGCCAAAATATAGCAAAGCGGAATCTGAAAGACCCATGCGAATACGAAATCGAACAAAAAGGTAATTCCGGTGCGTCCGCCGCTTCTCAATGTGAAATAACAGGTATTGGTATAAGCCCAAAGCGGCATCGCAACGGCTGTAATCAAAATAATATAGCTGGCCAGATCTCGCACCTCGGAAGTTGTGTTGTACAATTGCGGGAATAAGTATACAAACGGTAACATCGCAATTGCGACGATTGTGGATACAATCAAACTAAATACCAAAAGTTTATTATCCGTATCCTTTGCCTCTTCCATCTTTCCTGCGCCCAGCTTGTTTCCAAGAATAATTGAGGTTGCAGAACCGATTTGAATATAAACCACACCGAATAAGTTGGTGATGACATTGGCTATATTTCTTCCTCCGACCACATCCAATCCTCGAATGGAATAGCATTGTGAGATGACTGAAACTCCAACCACCCACAAGAACTCATTGATCAAAAGCGGCAATCCGCGTTTGATCATTTGTCCCAGAAGATGTCCGTTGATCCGGAATCCCTTAAACAATCCCACAATATATGGGTTCTTCGCGTGATGTGTGTGCGCCCATACGATTACAACTGCTGCCTCAATCACCTTTGCAATGACAGTTGCCCATGCAGCTCCTGCCACACCAAGCTCCGGCATTCCAAAATTTCCAAAAATCAATCCGTAATCCAAAAACAGATTAATCAGGACTGCTGCCGCAGAACCATACATTGGAATTTTCGTCTCGCCACACTCTCTCACCACGGAAGAATATGCCTGTCCCAATCCAAACGGAATCAAACTAAGGACAATCACATTCATATATTCGCGCCCATAAGCCAGAGTTTCTGCAATCATCTGCGGATCATCATCTTTTGCAATATAAAGCATCAAAAGCGGATCCATCAAAAGCAGATATACTACAGAAAACAGTGCCACCAATGCTACAACTAAAAGTAAACGGAAACGAAGCGTCTGTTTTTGGCCTTCATAATCCTTCTTTCCAAAAAACTGCGCTCCAAAAATAGACGGGCCTGCAATTCCTCCGAAAATTGTAATATTAAAGATAAACACATACTGGTTTGCAATAGAAACACCGTTCATTGGGGCGGTTCCCAACTGTCCCACCATGATATTGTCCAGCATGCTGACAAAATTTGTAATTACATTTTGTACCACCATCGGCACCAAAATTGCCAATACGGCGCTGTAAAACGCCTTATCTCCAAAGTATTTCTCTCTCCAAGTTTTCATAACAAAATCCTATACATATTCATATTTGCGTCAAAGCACAAAACATTATAGCAACTTATTTTATATGCTTCAATTCTCCAATCAAAATTTAATAAGAATTTTAGAAAAAGCAGGGAATCGAACCCTTTGTCAATCCCTTCCATCCATTGATTTTACTGAGTTTATGGTATCTCCTTTTAGCCTTTGACCAGAAGTTAAAAATTGATATACTTATTGATTTTAGAACAAATGTTCTGTATAATATTTTTAGGACTTATTCAAGTCTAAGAGAATATATTTCTCGGGGTGCTACCACACATTGACGTGTTGATGGCGGTTCGCTTTTTGCGGAGAGTTCTAGCTCCGATTACATAGAAACCCTATGGGAATCTGATGGAAAGGAGGGCTCATCTTATGCTAACAATTGTTGACTTGATTGCAGTGCTTAGTCTCTGCTTAACCTCTTTTGGTCTTGGCTATGCAATTGGTTTTAATAGCAACAAGACCACAAAAAAATAACCGCCTCGGTCTGGTAAACTAGGCGATTATTTTTATCCCTTAAATAAATCAGGCGACCGTCATCGCGGTAGCACCTTTTTTGTACTTATATACTAACACTATCCATGAGAAGTGTCAAATATTATGCAGGGAGTAGTACAACTTTCTTTTTTTAGATGGACTATGGTAAATTGCTACCTCTGTCTCTGACTGCATCTCGCAACTTAATCAGACTCAATTATACAGTCTTATCTGCCTATCAATCCAACTCTTCTGCACAACTTCATGAATAAAAAAAGTGTGTAGACCCTTGAATCTACACACTTTTTGCGTGGACTAGACGGGAATTGAACCCGTGTCCGAAAGAAAATCCCCTGTACTTCTACGAGTGTAGTTTATTCTTTGACATTCCCTCCACGATGCGGGAATAAACACCCTAATCGCTTTAGTAGCTTCATGATACGCCCTTATGCGCAAAGCTTAACATAAGTCGTTTCTCACATAGTCGAAGCCTGGGTCCTAATGTGTGAGTGCACTAGGTCAGACTGCTGCAACTAGGCAGCGTATGCTAAATTATCTTCAGCGTTTAATTTTAATTTGGCCATTTGACGCATCGCCATACGACTCGCTTCTCCAGCTTCAGTTCCCCCGTCGAAACCTTTACTAGCCCATATTTTATTTATTAATTTATTTACTATTTATTTATAAGAGGGGGAACTGAAACTACGTTTCATTTTCTCCGCTCCGCTCCGGTCGGCCCAAAGCCAAGGTCCACTGGACCTTGTGGGCCCCGTCGAAACCTTTACTAGACCATATTCAATTTTCCTATATATCGGATGATTATACTCTTGCTTTAACCTTAAAGTCTCGCTCCGCTTCGCGCTTCATATCTTTCTTTGCGATATCCTGTCGCTTATCATAGAGCTTCTTTCCTTTTGCAAGTGCAATCTCTACTTTAACCAGGCTGCCTTTAAAATATACTTCCACCGGCACCAAAGTGTAACCCTTTTCTTTAATCTTTCCGGCGATTTTTGTGATTTCGGATTTGTGCATCAAAAGCTTGCGCGGTCTTAAAGGATCTTTATTAAAAATATTACCCTTTTCGTACGGACTGATATGCATTCCGTAAATATAGATTTCGTTGTTTTGGATTCGCACAAAGGCTTCTTTAATGGAGCCCTTTCCCATACGCAAAGATTTGACTTCCGTTCCGGCAAGTGAAATGCCGGCTTCATATGTTTCTTCTAGAAAATAGTCATGAAAAACTTTCTTATTGTTGGCAATCAGTTTCTTTGATTCTTTTCCCAACTCCGGCACCTCCTTCCAACAAAAAACTGCCCATTAATAACTAATGAGCAGTTCCATACTTGCTTTACCGATTATCTTAATCCCAAATTCCCATATTTAGTACCGCTGCTAAAATCAGGAAAATAATAACGGATGCGCGGGTAAGCTTTACAAGGACACCTTCCATAGAACGACCCTTGTTCTTTCCCCAATATGTATCTGCTGCACCGCTGATTGCACCAAGACCTGCAGATTTTCCTTCCTGCATCAGGATTACAATCGCGAGAAATAGACTGATAATTATAAAAATAACAGTTAAAATAGTTCTTAAAATTAACACGGATTTCCCTCCAAATATTTCAAGTATCTTTTATCAACTTGAAAAGTATATCATAGTTAAATATCTATTTCAAGATAAATCTATCTATGACAATTCTATTTATGATAAATCAGATGTACAATGTGCACACTTGGTTGCTCCGATTGGAATCATGCTCTTGCAATATGGGCATTCCTTCTCTGTCGGATCTGCCGGAGCTTCCTCCTTCTTTCCGATTGTGCTGATTTTGTTAAATGCCTTCACGATAAAGAAGATGATGATGGCCATAATCAAAAAGTTGATGATGGCTGTTATAAAATTACCATAATTCAAGGTTGCTTCTTCATTTAATTTCAAAGAATACTGACTGAAATCCAAGCCGCCTGCCATTCCGATGAGTGGACTGATAATATCAGCGACCAAAGAGTCTACAATCGCCTTAAAAGCAGCACCAATAATGATACCGACAGCCATATCCATAACATTTCCGCGTGCGATAAATTCTTTGAATTCTTTTGCAATTTTCTTCATTTCAAAACTCTCCTTTTCGTTTGTAAAAACCGCTCTTTGATAACTATAGCACAGTCCTTAAAAAGTGACAATTTATTATTTTCAAGAATCTGTAAATACATTATAATAAAGAATGTATTGTTTTGTAAAACAAAATTGCAAGGAGAATAGTATGAAACGAGCGATTCCGCTCATACTGCTGCTTTGTATTTTCATATCGGCCTGTGGAAAGAAACCTGATAATAACACCTCCAATACAAGCACACACAAGGAAACGGAGTCAGAAGTCGATACCTCCGTTAAGGGTTCAAGAGATAATACCCCGGTTGTGCTTGAGCCATCTGCCGACGGCGAATCCATTGATCAATGTGATGTTGCTTCAATCGATTATTCCAACGCATCAGAAGGCTATATTATGGTGGTATATACAGGAACGAATCCAAAAGTAAAGTTGCAAATTACCGGCCCTGATTCTGTTACATATACCTACAATCTGACAGATTCGGATTATGATGCATTCCCATTGACTGCCGGCGCCGGAAATTATACTGCGGTTGTATATGAAAATATCACAGGAGATCAGTATGCTGCCGCCCTATCTTCAACCATATCCGTAAGCGATATGAATGAATTTGGGCCCTATCTCTATCCGAGCCAATATGTGGATTTTACCGCATCTTCGTTACCTGTAGCAAAGGCACAAGAGTTGGCCTATCCTGCAAACGAGGACTTGGACGTGATTTCATTTGTATACAATTATATTATCGATCATTATTCCTACGACTACGAAAAAGCCGAAACCGTGCAAAGTGGATATCTGCCTAACGTAGATGAAATCTTTCAATCGCAGACCGGCATTTGCTTTGACTATGCCGCAGTCATGGCAACCATGCTGCGAAGTCAGCGCATTCCAACCCGATTAGAAGTCGGTTATAAAGGTGAAGAATATCACGCTTGGATTTCCACTTATGTAAAAGATGTGGGATGGATTAACGGTGTAATCGAGTTTAACGGAACCGATTGGAAATTAATGGATCCTACTTTTGCTGCCACAAGCAATTCACCATCCAGTTTCACGGCAGATGATGATTCTTATATTACAAAATATGTCTATTAGAAGCCTATGTCTGATAATAAACCATCGTTATTAGAGGAGGATATTATGTCTCGTAAAAATAAACAGATTCGATTAAGCGAAATCGAATTGGCAACCTTTTGTCGACAGATTGAAATGGTTATTTCTGCCGGCCTTCCAATCTATTACGGAATATCTATTCTGATGGATGAGTCCGAAGATGAAGAAACAAAGCAATTATATGCACAATTATATGAACCGCTCGAAACAGGTTCCAGCCTGCATCAAGCGCTCAAAGATGTGGGATATTTTCCTGAATATATGCTCAGCATGGTTCAATTGGGCGAAGAAACCGGACGTTTAGACAATGTACTCTCATCTCTCGCAACCTATTACGAACGCGAAGATGAAATTCGAAGCAGCATTCGCCATGCGGCTGTCTATCCTCTTGTAATGACCGCATTAATGGTGATTGTCATTTTGGTTTTGATGACAAAAGTCCTTCCAATTTTTGCCAATATCTACGAAGAATTAGGAAGTGAATTAACCGGTGTTGCCCGCACATTACTAAATATCAGCACTCACATGAATCAATATCTCGGTATTATTATTGCAATCTTTGTAATCGCATTAATCGGATTTTTGATTCTGTTCAACACACGTTTCGGCAAAACTTTCTTCCAGGGAACCAAGCTTTATATGAGCGTTGCTGCAAGCCGCTTTGCAAATAGTATGTATTTGAGTCTCGCCAGTGGATTGGATACCGACAGAGGTCTCGACATTGCTCAAGCACTTGTAAACAATCCTCATATGGAAGCGCGTATCGAAAAATGTAAGGAGCATATCAAGCACGGAGAAAACTTTGAAAATGCGCTTCAGAAATCCGGCATTTTTTCCAAAGTATATTCCACTTGGATTGCCATCGCCTACCGAACAGGCGATATGGAAGAAGTCATGCTTCGCATTTCCGAATCCTATGAGGATGATACCGATGAGCGTATTTCTCGTGCGATTGCAACCATCGAGCCGACGCTTGTAATCATCCTTTGTTTCTTTGTTGGTTTAATTTTGATATCATTTTTACTTCCACTTTTGGGCATTATGCAGAGCATCGGATAGGAGATTCTTATGATTCGACAAACCAAAAAATTTACTTTTCCTTTCGCAGCGCTTCTTCCAATGCTGCTATTGGTAGTTGTTCTGATTATTTTCGTTTATGCTGCCAATGAGGTCGGGAACACACAATCACGTCAGGAAAAAGAAATTTTAACAAAAGCATTAAACCGCAGTATCACACAATGCTACGCTTTAGAGGGCGCATATCCCGCAAATCTCAATTATCTTGTGGAGCATTATGGGCTCACCGTAAATTTTGATCATTATTTCATCGACTACCGGTATATTGGTTCAAACCTAAGACCGGATGTTACTATTATAGAAAGGAACTGATTTTATGGCACGCATAAAGTCCTCCTCTCGTAGAATTGATACAGTATTTGTTGTAATGTTATTTACGATTTTTGCAATTTTGGCGCTTCTGGTAGTATTAATCACCACTAAGCAGTTCAAATATACTGCTTCTGTCATGGAGGAAAACTATCAGGTTCGCACTGCAAATTCCTATTTGCGCGAAATCGTTCATCAGCATGATAAGGCTTCTAGTTTTAGCCTCACCGATTTTTCCGGTTCAAAAGCTTTAACTTTTACAGAGACAATAAACGGCTATACGATTAATACCTATGTTTATTATTATGATGGCTATATCAGAGAACTATCATCTGTTGATGCTGCAGAAGTCACACCGGATTCCGGCACCACACTGATTCCGGCAAAATCACTCGATGCAGAAATAGCAGACAACAATACCCTTAAGATTTCGTACGAAGATGAATTTGGAGATGCACATGAACTTTATATCGCACTTCATACCTCCGGAAAGGAGGCACTATGAAGTCTAAGATGAACCACTCAAACGCTTTTGTTTTGGAAATTTTGCTGGATATCTTATTGTTTTCAATTCTTCTGACTGTTGCCCTAAATATGTTGATTAAAGCACATCATCTGACTAATCAGACAAAAGAATTGCACAATGCCGTATCGATTTGTTCCGATATCGCAGATATCTACGAAGTCGGCTCCGGTGATTTTTCTGAAATACAAGAACTCTTTCCTGAAGCAAAAGGTACCGATTCATATATCACAATCTATTATGATAAAGAGTTCAAAGCATCCTCAAAAGAGAATGCCGAATACATCCTGACTGCAACCACTGTCTCCGAAGACGAAATTAATTTTGCAGGCAGCGCTATCGATATCGTTTTTTCTGATATTGATTCAAACGAGCTTTATACACTTCGTGCATGTCATTTCAATGGTTTAGCAATGCAGGAATACGAAGAGACGGAGGTGGTTGCCTATGTATTATAAAAACGCAGCCCCTATCAGACGGCAAAAGAAACGTGGATATTCCTTTAGTCATTTTGGTTTTCCAACCATTCTTCTTACTTTTGTTATGTTATGCATTATGACTTTTGGAATTCTAACACTTGTAACAGCGAACTCAGATTTAAAACTAACCAATAAAGTTGCAGAAAAAGCAACAGGATATTACAAAGCAGAGGAAGTTTCCTACCAAAAGCTCACACAGCTTGAACAAATATTAAAAGAAATTTACAGCACTGCCCCTACAGAAGATAACTTCAAAACCATGATTGTGGATCAATTAACCGAAACCGACATCGGAACAATTGTATATTCCACAGAAAATGATTATGTGTATCTGAATTGGACGATAGATATATCAGATGCTCAATACCTTTCTGTCATGATTAAAATATTGTCTTTGGATGAAGTATCTGCTACAGGGAAATATTACTCTATCGAAGAATGGTATACTGCTCATACGGAAAGCACAGAGGAAGTTGATGATTCTTTGCATGTCATCGGAAATGATTAACGATAAGGAAGGATATAAAAATGGATGTTAAAAAAATTCTTGAAGAAGCAACTTTACAGGGCGCATCAGACATCTTTGTGATTGCTGCCCGCCCAATTACTTATAAACATTTAGGCGTAATGTCTTTCTTAGACGACAATACGCTCTCTCCTGCCGATGCAGGCGAGTTTGTAAAAGGAATCTATTCCTTAGCCAACAGAGATATTTCAAATTTTGAAAAAACCGGTGACGATGATTTTTCCTTCGCACTTCCCGGCATTTCTCGTTATCGTGTCAGCACATTTAAGCAGCGCGGAACCTTCTCTGCTGTGATCCGTGTCATTCAGTTTACACTGCCTTCTCCAAAAGATTTAGGCATTCCTGACACAGTTATGAACCTGGCTAATACAGGCAACGGAATGGTCCTTGTAACAGGCCCTGCCGGAAGTGGAAAATCAACCACCTTAGCATGTATTATTGAGAAAATAAATCAAGAACAGGAAGAACATATTATTACGCTTGAGGATCCGTTGGAATATCTTCACCGTCATAATAAGTCCATTGTTTCTCAGCGCGAAATCCGCTCTGATACCGAAAGCTATTTGACTGCCCTTCGTGCCGCTCTTCGCCAAAGTCCGGATGTCATTCTGCTAGGCGAAATGCGTGATTACGAAACCATCAACACTGCTGTTACGGCAGCAGAGACCGGACATTTAATTTTCTCCTCTTTGCATACGATTGGAGCTGCCAATACCATCGATCGAATCGTAGACGCTTTCCCGGCTACGCAGCAGCATCAGATATCTGTTCAGCTGGCAAGCGTGTTGCAAGCAGTCATCAGTCAGAAACTTTTACCGGCCAAAGATGGTTCCATGGTACCCGCCTTTGAAATTATGGTGTTAACCCCGGCGATTCGAAATCTGATTCGAGAAGGTAAAGTCCATCAGATTGATGGTATTATATATGCATCTCAGTCTGAAAACATGGTGCCAATGGACACCAGCATTTATAATTTATATAAATCCGGTATCATTGACAAGCGAACTGCCATTGCAGAATCTGTCAATCCGGAGATGATGATGAAACGACTGAATGTCGGATAATATAAAAAGGATTGCTTTTAGATATTCTAAAAAGCAATCCTTTTTTTGATTTTATTTTTCTAAGATATATCCTTCCTGGAGTTCGATGATTTCATCCGCCAAGAGATTCAATTCTTCTCGATCGTGACAAGCTACTATGATAATTCTGTCTTCACTCTTTAAATCGAATAGTATCTTTCTAATCTGTTCCACGCCTTTTTCATCAATTGCGTTAATTGGCTCATCCAAAAGAAGCAAGTTTGGTTTTTCCATAATTGCCGCAGCAATTCCAAGTCTTTGTTTCATTCCCAGAGAATACTTTTTGTATTTCTTTTTGTCGTCAGGATCCAAACCAACCATTTGAATTGTCTTTCGAATTTCATCTTCTGAAATCAAATGGTTCATATCCGCAAGCGCTTTTAAATTCTGATATCCGGAATAATTATCGATAAACGATGGATTTTCGAGTAGGATTCCAATACTTTCCGGAAAAGACATATCTTTTCCCAACTGCTTTCCATCGATGATAATCTCACCATCCGTTAATGTAATCAGTCCACTGATTGCACGCATTAGCATTGTTTTTCCGGAACCGTTTTTTCCGCGAAGCCCGTAGATTTTTCCCCCTTCAAAAGTTAAATTGATTCCTTTTAGTACTTCATTCTTCTGAATAATTTTGGTTACATTTTTTAATTCTACTTTCATATCTCACACTTCTCCGTAAATATCTCTTCTTTTCATCACAAAGCAACCTGCCACACTGGTTACAACTATTACCGCTACCAATCCAATTATACGATTCACAAAAGACCCATCATATACAAACGCATTTGATCGTATGCTCATCCCGTTCTCGTAAATCCAGATTGGCCCACTATAGAACACGCTTAATATCATAAACAAAAAGACAACTGCATATGCTGCAAAATGATTACACAAAAAAATTAAAAGAAGCTGTATCATTGAGATTGCAATCGATGATAACATTGGGAGAATAAATCCAATTAGTGCAAGACCCAAACTGCTAAAAATAGAATAGTCTCCTTTTAACACGCCCGCAGCTTCCGGTCGAACCGTGAAAACGCTTCCACCTGATATCAAAGTAACTACTGCAATCATAAAAACTCCAAGCAGATAAACAACTCCTACCAGTTCCATCACCCACAAAACTTTTCCAATCCACCATTTGCTGCGGCTCTTGGTTCGCACCATTAAATTAATTCCATAAGTCTGCAAATCATATAATGGATATCCACCGATTATATATGCCAAAAATATTTGCTGAATCATCCAGATAATCGGAAGTTCAAACTGTGCACCGGTTTGCATAGTCTGGCTACATGGAGAACATCCCTGCATTACATAAATCCAATTTTCCATAAATGAAAATGGAGCAACCCCAAAAGAATTTGCAAATGTATCTGCAGCCAGGCCACATATATAAAATACAATAGAAATAATGAACAACTGCTTCCAGTTACCAAGTAATCCGGAATACCAGTCATGTTTTATAATCCCTTTCATTTCACATTCTCCCCCAAACTCATAGGAATATTCATTTCAACTCGAGCCGGCCATCCCATAATACGAAGTCGCCAACTATCATTTTTCTTAGCCTGATAGTCCGATTTGGTCATAATGGCTGAAACGGTAATAACTTTCGTTTCTCCGGCTTCTAAAATGTCAGTCATATCTTCTGTTAAATCAAATTCAGCTCCATTTGACCACAAATCACACAGAAAGATACTTTCGTACACATTCATAATCGACTTTTCTTCCGATGTTCCATTATATAATTGAACTTGTGCGATTGGGACCATCCACCCTGATTCAAGCCCCAGCATACTCATGTCAACATTTAAGCGGCTTGAATATTCTTCCGCTGTTATTAATTCTCCAGAAAGAACTGTATATTGTATCTCATCTACAATAACGCTTTCACCGGCTTGAACAATCTCACAGGTTCCAATCGAATATTGTTGATTTAACTGCCGAAAGCGTATGACATAACCAATTGTAGCAAATGCTATCAGAATTATTATCACCGCAATCCAAATAATCCTTTTTTTACTTCCCCATCTATTCATAATGATCCTTTCTTTGTACATACTTCCAGATTGCAAACACATCAATTAAAAGCATTAAAATCAAGTAAGCTACAATCGTAATCCACGAAACATTCCCCTCAGGCTGTGTCGGTATTGTAACTGCAAATAATGACCAATTTCCAACCTTCAAAAACACACTGAAAAAATAGAGAAATTGAAAAATCAAAAACGGAAACATCACAACAGAAAACTCACTTTTTAAAAAATAGGAAAAAGACAATGCCATTGTATTTAACAATCCAAACAGAACAAAATCAATGACCAAATAGATGATTAAATACAAATATGGATTTGTATAATACACCGTGGCCAAAAGAGAATCCGAAAAAATGCCTACATAACCAATTCCCGGATATGGGAAAGTGGAAGGGAGAAGCAGTGCCGTCACCAAAGTATTAATCACTGCCGGAACCAAAGAAATCACCCCGGCTGTCAAAAAAGCTGTCACATATTGTGCAACATAATAGTTAACCTTTGGCGTTTTGGTAAATACATTTTTCGTATAGCCCTTCTTCCAATCATGGAATAGCACGCCACCAAAAGGAAGCGCACAAAAAATGGGAAGAATCATGTAAAAATAATAGGTTAATGAACTTGATTGGTTAAAGCATATTCCTTTTTCAAATACAGTATGCGGGAACATAATTTCCTTCGCAGGTGTATCTTCTGTAATTGGTTTAAGATATTGTAGCATCGGAAAAACATCCAATGCGATTTGACCAAATGAAATCAAAAGAACCGCAAGAAGCGCCCATAACATATTTCGATTCCAAAATCCTCTTCGTAGTTCAATTTTAATATAATTCCACATTTCTATTTTTACACTCCTTATTATTTTTCCATATCAGGAATTGAAAAATAAACTTTATACTCATTTTCATATTCTTAACCATAGTATCTTCTCCCTTGAATTTTAAAATCCACAAAAAAAAGATGCTCTAGGAGCATCTTTTTCTTCTCATTCTGGAACACTATTCGGACTCCATACTCCCTCAGCTTAAAACGGAAACACATTATTACGATTAGCACCAATCACCGCATATTTTTTAATTACCAGCCCCTTCTTTCGAAACTCCTGGGATTGGATAGTATATTTTCATTTTATCATTTGTAATGTTACTTTTAGTTGCATCAAGATAAATATCCTCACAGTTATTCAAGACATCCTCTGAAATAAAATATCCAACCCGAATATCTTTTTTCTCGCCCGGCTCAATTTTTAATAGATATGCATTATGATTATTATCTATCGTCCCCATATAATTAAAATATCCAACCTCGGATGCAAAATCCACAAGATGATTTCTCTCACCTACCCCAATAAAGCCAATACTAGCTGCAGAAAAATCCACCGTCTCATTTTCTTCATTTTCCAACTGAAAGTCTGCATAGGCAATCTTACCGTTTGTACAGGTATTTCCATTAAATTGAGCATCTTCCAAGCCGATTTCATCCCATTTGTCCTTGTTCTCCTCAATTTCATTTGTCAGATATACTTTCTTAACAGACAATTTTAGTTTGATTTGCCGAAGAGTTCCATCACTTTCCTGAATCCAATCAAAATAGCACGACTCTTGCAACTGTTTAATTGCAGAATAATCCATTTTCGGTATATGAATTTTATGTCCTTGAACGATATAATAATCATCCGGGTTTTCTGTTTCTTCCGTCATCGCAGTTTCTGAAGCCTCGCTTCCATACAAACTATTTGTCTGAGAACGAGCTTCTTCTTTTACTGTAGAGCAGGCAAAACAGTTACCGACAAGTATGATTATGAATCCCCAACATACTATTTGTTTTCTCAACTTTTTCATTTTTCTCCCCCATATATAACTCATAGAACTACATATTATCGTTCTGTAACACTATCCGGTCTCCCCCTAGGAAAAAATTTCTTTTTCCCATAAATAAACCTCCCATTTGAACATTTTGTTTAATTTTTATTCTTAAATCTATAATTTCTTATTAAATTATAACAAAACAGGATTTAAATAAAATGGTGCTTTCGTCCCAAAACTAAAAAATCCAGCTGACAATGATCAGCTGGATTTTTATAATTTTATACAGTAATTTCAGCAGTCACACCGAGTTCCGCACGATTCTTTTCGAGCACCGGATTAACCACATCTCGCAAATAAACTTCAACCTGATACGGAGCTCTTCCCACATACAGTTCCGGTTTCAGATTCTTTTCAATTTCTTCTTTGGTAAGATTAAAGGACGGATCTGCCGCAATCAATTCAACCAAATTGTTTTCCTTTCCTTCTACCTTAACTGTCTTTCCTGCTTCCATAGACAGTGTACGGATTTTTTCATGTAATTCCTGTCGGTTGCCACCATTCTTTACTGCATCCATCATGATATTCTCGGTTGCCATAAATGGAATCTCACTCATGAACTGCTTGTAGATTACCTTTGGATAAACCACCAGGCCATCAACTACGTTTAGGCATAAATCCAAAATTCCATCAGTTGCTAAAAATCCTTCCGGAATAGACAATCGCTTATTTGCCGAATCATCAAGGGTGCGTTCAAACCACTGGGTAGATGAAACGATAGCAGGATTTAAAGCATCAACCATCACATAATCTGCAAGGGAAGCAATGCGCTCACTGCGCATTGGATTGCGCTTATAAGCCATTGCAGAAGAACCAATCTGTGATTTTTCAAACGGTTCTTCAACCTGTTTTAAATGTTGAAGCAGGCGAATATCATTTGACATCTTATGTGCAGATGCCGCGATGCCCGCAAGCACATTGGCCACTCTCGTATCAACCTTTCTAGAATAAGTCTGTCCGGATACCGGATAGCATTCTTCAAAGCCCATCTTCTTGGCAATCATCGGATCAATCTTGTCGATGGTCTCATTGTCTCCATCAAAGAGTTCCAAAAAGCTTGCCTGTGTACCTGTAGTACCTTTGGATCCAAGCAGTTTCAAAGTCGACTGCACATATTCGAGGTCTTCGAGGTCCATCATGAATTCATTCAGCCAAAGGGTCGCTCTCTTTCCGACTGTTGTTGGCTGCGCCGGCTGGAAATGGGTAAAGGCAATTGTTGGCAAATCCTTATATTCCTTTGCAAACTTGGCAAGTTCATCGATGACACAAACCAGTTTCTTATGCACGAGCTTTAATGCCTCACGCATAATGATAATATCGGTGTTATCGCCTACATAGCAGCTGGTCGCACCTAAGTGAATGATTCCTGCCGCTTTCGGGCATTGTAATCCATAAGCATATACATGACTCATTACGTCATGGCGAACCACTTTCTCGCGTGCTCTAGCCTCTTCATAATTGATATCATCAAGATGGGCTTTCATCTCATCTATCTGCTCCTGTGTGATAACCGGCTTTCCATTCTCGGATAAGCCAAGTTCCATTTCTGTTTCTGCTAAGGCTACCCAAAGTCTTCTCCATGTCGAAAACTTCATATCCTGTGAAAAAATGTATTGCATTTCTTTGCTGGCATAGCGCTCAGATAGAGGGCTGGTATATCTGTCTGTACCCATTGTATTAACTCTCCTTTGTCTGTTTATGGTCTTGATAAAATACGTTTTTCTAAATCGGCTTCTTTGTCGAAATACTCTCCTCTGATATCCTCTTTTGGAGGGTCCATCGGATAATTTCCGGTAAAGCAGCCATTGCAAATTGGAAGGCCATTTACCAATTCCGGCAAACGCTCCAATTCTAAATATCCCAGAGAATCTGCACCGATGATTTTGCGAATATCTTCGATGCTGCGATTATAAGCAATCAATTGCTCTCTTGCCGGAATATCGGTTCCAAAATAGCACGGCCATAGGAATGGTGGTGAGCTGATGCGTACATGTACTTCTGTCGCACCTGCATCTCTTAGCATCTTAACAATACGATCAGATGTGGTTCCGCGCACAATAGAATCGTCAATCATGATCACACGCTTACCTGCTACAGCTTCTTTTAAGACATTCAGCTTGACCTGAACAGAGGATTCTCTTGCAGATTGCTTTGGCTTAATAAAAGTTCTTCCCACATAGGCGTTCTTCACAAACGCGGTGCCATATGGAATCCCTGATTCCAAAGAATATCCCAAAGCTGCCGCATTTCCGGATTCCGGAACACCTGTTACCAAATCAGCTTCTACCGGCGAATCCTGTGCTAAAAATCTTCCTGCCTTAATGCGGCTCGCATAAACACTTTCTCCATCGATATGGGAATCCGGACGCGCAAAATAAATATATTCAAAAATGCATCTGGCTTCCTGTTCTTTCGGTACAGCCATATTTTTGCTGGATACAATTCCGGCTTCCGGCGTGATGGTTACAACCTCTCCCGGCTCAATATCACGCACAAAAGTTGCACCAATGGTATCAAGTGCACAGGTCTCTGAAGTTATGATATAGGCATTGTCGCGCTTTCCGATGCATAAGGGCTTAAATCCCTGCGGATCTCTTGCGCCAATTAATTTACGCGGTGAAGCAACCACAAGAGAGTAGGCGCCCTTTAATTTTTGGCATGCGCGTTCAACTGCCTCTTCTACGGTTTTGGTATTCAGTCGCTCTCTTGCAATATGATATGCAATGACTTCTGAATCAATTGTTGTTTGGAAAATTGCGCCGGTATATTCAAGATCATGTCTCAATTCGGCTGCATTGATCAGGTTTCCGTTATGTGCAAGTGCAAGTGTTCCCTTCACATAATTTAAAACCAAAGGCTGTGCGTTCTCGCGGGTTGAAGAACCTGCTGTGGAATAGCGCACATGACCGACTCCGATATCGCCGGACATCCCCTCTAACTGCTCTGTGGTAAATACCTCATTGACCAGTCCCATTCCTTTATAGGAAAGCATATTTCCTTTTGGTCCTTTTGTGTTGCTGACTGCAATACCACAGCTCTCCTGTCCGCGGTGCTGTAGAGCAAATAAACCATAATAAATCGAAGATGCGACATCATTTCCATCGAAGTCGTAGATTCCGAAGATCCCGCACTCTTCGTGCAGGGTATCTTCGTCATAGTAGTTGTTGTGTAAATCGTTCATCAATTACCTCTAGAAAGCTTTACCGGTCAAAAGTTCAAATGCTTCTTTGTATTTGTCGATGGTCTTATCAATGACATCGTCCGGAAGTAAATAATCACTATCCGGATTTGCTTTTAACCAATCACGAACAAACTGTTTATCATAGGAC
>SVFB01000006.1 GCA_015057085.1 Lachnospiraceae bacterium | reverse complement strand
TAGAAGAAGCGAAACACGTTGGTGCAATTTTCGCAGCAAGACCTTGTGCGGGAAGAGGGAATGTTGGCGTGGTTGCAAAACAAAATCCGCCAACAAAGTCTATGGAGCCTGCATAAAGCAAGAACTACAAAGACCTGTTGCTGATGTAAATATTTTAGATGCCGTGGCCGCCTCCTGACGAACCGCCACCACCTCCGCCGCCTCCGCCACCACCGGAAGAACCTCCGCTTCCGCTGCTGTGAGGACTATAGCGTTTGGATTTGGTTAAGAATCTTGAATTTGGATTGTCGATTCTAAAGTCATGAAAAACAGCTGTCAAAAGACGGTCTCTCTTTGGACGATGCGGCTTTGAAAGCCAGCGTGCCAGAAAATAGTTAAAGATAATACCAAGCACGATTGCCAGCAATGCATTGGTGATGTATTTCATAGGTGAGAGAATCTTTTGACCGTTAAATACAGCATGGACCTGTTGCATGGTCTTTAATGCACAGGTGTAGTAATCATAACCTCTGCTTTTGGTCGCATAGATATATGTATTATCCGTAATCACGTTGGCACGGGTATTGCTGATGTATTTTTGGGCTCTTCCTTCACTGACCAGATAGATTTGATCCAAATCACGATCGATGACGAAGATGACACCGTTTGAACCGTAACCGCATTCTGTTTCATAATAGTTTTCCGCAAAGCTGCGGGTACTAAAAAAAGAATGGCTTGTGGTGGTTACCAGCAGAATGTTGCAGTATGCAGAGATGGACTGCATGGTAGTAATTAGCTCGGTGAATTCAGAATCACTTGTCTTAGCAAAATAGCCGGCTGTATCATCAATGATGAGCTGATATCCTGTGTCGGAGTTGGTTTGTGTGACATAGGATGCATAGCTGTAAGTTTCGGTTGCATACAGCTTTATGCTCTGGCCCATCAAAGCAATAAAAGTGAACAAAAGTGCCAGGATGACTTTGGAGCGTGATTTAATCTTTCGCATCATCATCACCTCCCTTGTGTTCAAACTGCGGAAGCGGTCTTGTGGCAAGCAAATTGTAGGCTCGAATCACATCTGCAAGTTGAATCAAAATGGCTGCAATCAGCAGAAGCGTGGCAGCATAATAAATCCAGTCGTAAACCGGCGCAATAAAGCGGATGATTCCGCAAACCAATATGGAAACCAAAATTGATATTATGCCTGCAGAACCTTCTTTGCCCGGAATCTCGTCGAAGGATGAGTAGGCTGCAAGACCTGTGATGATTGCTGCGACGAAAAGCACAATCCAAAGTATGGTAGGCAATGTGCGTCCGGAGAGGTTCTGGAGCCAGTCGTATACCACAAAGTATATGCCAAGCAGCAAAAAGAGTCCGTATCCACAAAACATAAGCGTTCCTAATGCTCCGGAAATATGGAATCGATTCAGTCGAATTTTGGTATTCTTTTGCCGTGAGACTTTTTTTGCTTCTTTTTTGTTATGCCGCAATAGATATCCATAATCGTTCGCATGTTCATTGCGCTTGATAATCGCCGACAATTCCGCAGAATAGATGCCCATTACCACAATTGCCAAAACAGCAACCGCAAACATTGCTCTCCAAGGGAGCAGTGTGAATATCATATTTAAGAGAAAGAAAAACGGAATCGCCGGAAGCAAGGATGTAAGGAACATCCGCACAGGCGAAATCGGAAGGTCGGCGACGACACGTCCGGTCTGTCCGTTTACAGTGGCATAGGCAACACGGTCCTTGTTTCGATAAGACATAAACCAAACCGGATAAAGGGAATAATCGATTTGTTCCGTCCTGGTTTGTAAATCACCCGGATCGATTTTTTCAGTGTTGACATCATATTGGAAAGATGCAAAGTAGCCTGATTCGCGAAGGGAATCTAAAGACGCATCCGTGGCCCGCCAAAGGGCGTCAGAACTGTAAGCTTCCTTGTCCACATCTGCTGTGTCTGCATAAAATCCGCTTAAATAAGCCGGGGTAAATTCCTTCATGCCTTTGACATCAAAAGGTGCCAAAGATTCACTGAGGTTGTCATCAAATGAAGATGATGCATCAAAGGAGAGTCCTTTGTAATATGCGTGGATATCGCCGCTTAAATCATAACGCTCCGTATAGACATAATCGCCCTTGCGATAGGATGATTCTCCCGGAAGATGTATCGGTCCCTCCTGGGTGATATAGTAAGTCCAGTAAGGCATGTAAATTCCGCGGAATCCATCGATGAATTGCGGATCGCGCAAGGCCTTTGGCGCAAAGATTGCTTTTCGCATCATGGAAGCATAAGACTGCTTGCATTGCTCTTTTGTGATGCGAAATGGAATCAGATAATTTGGTCGTTTGGTCTTTTGGATGCGACTGGTTAAAACAGTGGATGCACCGCAGAAGCTACAGAATCCGGCGATGGTATCGTCGTTACTGTAGATTTCGCCGCCGCACTGCGGACAGGTGAATACGGTACTGTCAAAGTCGGTTGTTTCTGTCCCATCAGTTCGATTTGGATCGAAGCTGCCGGGATCAAACTTGTTTTGACACGAGTCGCATGCCATCATTTGCGACGGAATATCGAACCGAAGTCCGCTGCCGCAATTTGGACATTCTAACATGTGCTCCTCCTTGGTTTATTTTCAGGTTTTACTTTTCCATATTTTTCTTTTCGATGAGGCGCTTTGACATTTCATCGTAGGAGATGCTTGCTATGGCAACAGACTCGATTTCGAAGCCGCGCAATTGTCTCCAATCGTGATCCAATGTTCCTGCTAGTATTTGACCCAGTTCCGTTGCCTTGCTTGGCAGATAGGAGATGCGTTCACCCTGTTCGGACATTTTGTTAATGGTGACCTGCAGGGCAGTCAAAAATTCCATAAGATACTGAGCGTTGACTTCTTCGATGCTGACCTCATCCTGATCTTTGGCCACCACTTCTTCATAGAAGCGCACCGGGTCTGTGATGCGAATGGAATAGGTACCGTGGGCACGAATAAACATTTCTGCATCATAGAATTTATCATAGTATCCGATTGGGGTTTGTGTGCCGAATTTGATTCCCGTGATTTCTTTTGTGTTGATATAGTACACCTGCTGGCGCAAGGTGCTATTTTTGAATCGGGAAAAGAATCCCTTGGATGCAGAACTTTTGACAATTTCGTAGTAGCCGGGCTCGTCCGTCCAATCCACGATTTTGCCTCCATCGGTGACAATCATAAACTGATTGTCGAAGAGTTGTGCAATGGCACCGTTTGGAATGGTTTCAGCTTCTTTTTGCTGTTCTTTTCGCTTGTTGTACCAGACGCCCTTGGTAAGCACGGTGTGCTCTGTCATATTTCCCGGGATAATAAAGTCCTTATCCGGATTTCCTACCTTGTTGATTCCCATGATAACCTCCTCGTAAACTTCAAAATCCATTATAAATTTCCTGATTCGTTTGTACAATCGGAAAAAGTATCCATAAAATGTGGTATGATAAGGAAAAGTGAGGGTAAGCATGGAAATAATCAGAGATTACACAGTGGTGGATCTGGAGATGACAGGTCTGGCTGTAAAAACAGATAAAGTCATAGAAATTGGAGCGGCCCGGGTGCGAAGCGGGAAAGTGGTGGAGACCTTTTCGACATTTATCGATATCGAAAGAGAAATCCCACCGAAGATTACTCAGCTGACCGGTATCACAAACGAGATGATAGAAGGCGGGATGAAAGAGGACGAAGGCATGGAAGCGCTTTTGACCTTCATCGGAGAAGATGTGCTGGTTGGGCAGAATTTTAGCTTTGATTATGGATTCATACGTCAGTGGGCAGTGAATCATAAGAGAAAGGTGGAAAATCCTTTTATAGATACGCTAAAGATTGCAAGAGGCATCTTGCCAAAAGAAATGCCAAAGAGTTTGGAGGCGCTGTGTGCGTATTTTCAAATTGACAGAGCGCATGCCCATCGGGCGCTGGATGATGCGGTTGCAACCCATATCGTGTTCGAAAAATTTATGGAGTTATCCGAAGCGGCTTCTCAAAATTTCGATCTGCTTTTTCAGCCGAAGGCGATGCAATTTCGTGTGAAGAAGATTTCTCCCATGACGAAATCGCAGGAAGAACAAATAAAAAAATACCGTGCGCTTCACAATGTCACAGAGCCGATTGATTGGGCCCGTATGAATCGAAGTGAAGCATCACGGTTGATGGAACACTATTATCAAACCTATGGCAGGAATTGATGCTAACGCAGACTCTTTAAATCTGCAACGATTGAAGTCTTAGAAAGCGAATGAAGTTGATCGGCGGCTGTAATCAAGTCGTCGATTTTTTCCGGCGTACCGGATTCGAGATATAATTTGGCAAGTCGAATGTATAACGGTTTGGCATCCGCCTGGACTGATACCGCATATTCGAGCACGGAACGTGCTTCATTATTCATGTCGCGATCCAATAAATCTTTAGAATAATCGGTCAACGCAGTGACAAGCTCTGTGAAATGTTCGTCGCAGGAACTTAAGAACTCTAAATTGGCCACTCCGTATTCCAACTTCAAATCCGTATTGGTTAAACCGGTGAGATTTAGAATTTGCTTCTCGGATAAATTCGATAATTTTTTTTCGGAATCTGTACCAATGTTGGATAGAATAATTTCTTTCGGTATGGTAATATAGGGAAGATTCGAGACATCTTGCTTACGGGTGGCATTTGCACGATTCTCTCGCTCCCAGAATGCTTCTTCGGCATTTTGTTGCTGGCGGTTGGATTTGCGGATGCGTATATTGAGCACCACGAGAAAAGCGATGATACAGATTGTTAATATAGGAACGTTTCTTAATATTTGATCCATAAGAGACTCCTTACAATTTAAAAATATATGATTCATTATATACGATTTCAAAGAAAAGAGGAAACTTAAAATGTGGAATTTATCAAAACGTAAAAAAAGAATGATTTCTCTTGTAACATTGATTCTGGTAGCAGCCTTAATCGTCACTTCAATCATCACTGCAGCTTTTGTGTGATAAGGCGAAATCAAAGGATATTCGGGAAAACCTTTTGTGAATATTCTGCATTGAAAATGGAATGAATTCTGCTAAAATAAACGATAGATTGTATAGATTAGAGATACTAGAGGTTTATTCATATGAAGAAGAAAATGGTATGGCTGTTTAGTGCAGCTGTGATGATGGCCGGAATGTTATTTGCCACTCCGTCCACAACAAAGGCTGATGAAGATGTCAAAATCGCAGACGGTATTTATATCGGCACCGTTTATGTCGGCGGTATGACAGAGGAAGAGGCGAATGCCGCAATCAGCGAATATGTAGATAATTTAATGAGCACGACCTTTACATTAAAAGGTGTGGATGGAACTTCCGTGGACGCGACGGCACAGGAGATGGGAATCACAGCAGATGCTTCCGATTCCGTTGCGGCAGCCCTTGAAGTAACACATACAGGAAATCTGATTACAAGATACAAGGATTCGGTAGATTTAAAGACAACCGACCGCGTGCTTCCGATTTCGCTTGAAGTCGATAAGCAGGCCACTGCAATGTTTATCTATAATCATCATGATGCGCTGAGCAAGGATGCAATCGATGCAACCTTGAAAAAGAGCGGAGATGAATTTACATATGTGGCAGGAACGGACGGAGAACAGGTAAAGGAAGTTGAGTCAGTTTATGCAATCAACGAATTCCTCGGAACCGAATATGATGGAACCAATACCGAAATTCAATTGGTAACAGAAGTGGTTGAAGCACGGGGAACAGAGGAAGAGCTTTCCGTTGTCAAAGATTTGCTTGGAACCTATACCACAACCTATGGAAACAATTCCGGCTCCAGCCGTGAACATAATGTAGAAAACGGTGCAAGCTTTGTAAACGGAACCGTGGTTTATCCGGGCGAGGAATATTTCACACATCAAAACCTAGAGCCAATCACCGAAGAAAACGGATACGAGATGGGCGGCACTTACTTAAATGGTGCAATCGTTGATTCGGTTGGTGGAGGAATCTGTCAGGTTTCCACCACACTTTATAATGCTGCAATTCGTGCCGAGCTTGAGATTACGCAGCGCTTTAATCATTCTATGACTGTAACCTATGTGGAGCCTTCCGCTGATGCGGCTATGGCAGGCGACTACAAGGATTTGCGTTTTATCAATAATACGGATTATCCAATTTATCTGGAGGTTACCACTGACGGAACCTATATCACAGCAAATATTTACGGTTGTGAGACCCGACCGGAAGGCCGCAAGGTAGATTACGAAAGCGTGATTGTCTCTGAGGGAGAAGAAACCTACGAGACCAAGCTGGATGATACTCAGGATTTGGGATATTACAATATCGATCAGTATGCACATATTGCGATTACAGCTCAGCTTTGGAAAGTTGTAACCGTCGATGGAAAAGAAGAGAGCAGAGAATTATTTAATACCTCTACTTATAAGGCATCTCCGAAGATTGCCACCATCGGAACAAAGGGTGCAACCGCAGAGCAGCTTGCATTGATTAATAATGCAATTGCAACCAATGATGAGGAACAGGTTCTGGCTGCAATCGATCAGGCGTTGGCATTATCTGCTGCGCAGGAAGAAGAGAAGAAAGCAACAGATCAGGGTACCGACAAAAAAAAGAACAATAACGGAAATACAGATAGTACTGATACAACGACCGATACAACGACCGATACTACAACCGGTACTACAACTGATACGACAACCGATACCACCACATCCACTTCAGCCGAGGAGTAATGGTGAAGCAGATTTTCAAGTCTCGCTCGCGAGACTTGGCGCGAGATTTGCGTCAGCGTAGCTGACATATTTCATATGCAAATCTCTGCGCATCCTCGCGGAGCGTTTATCTCAGTCGGAGATTGTAACCCCGACTGAGATAAAATAGTAACGAAATACAGGCTGCTCCGATAGGGGCAGCCTATAAGCCTATATATGGGGATTTGTAAATGAAGGCAGGAAAGCCATCGGAGGCGATTTTATCACGCTCGATATTAAAGCAATTGAATAAAGATTCACAGGCTCCTATTTCCCGGATGAAGCAGCTGGATTATGGAAGTTTTTCTCTGGGTGAAAACCGCGTGGTGATGTCTTCCCAGGCAGTGGCTTATCCATCTGTTATGACAGGTCGCATGGCGGTTCAATCTGCGCTAAACAATATCTTTTGTGCAGGTGCCGATGCAAAGGGAATTATGCTTACAATCCTGTTTCCGACGGAAGGGGCAGAGCAGGATTTGCGTGCGTTGGTAAAAGAAGCAGATCAAGTATGCGAGGAGAATCAGATTTCGATTTGTGGCGGACATACAGAAATCCTACCTGCAATCAAAGAACCGATTATCATTGCAACCGCCGCCGGCGCAGTCGCGGAGAACGCCCTCGTCTTATCGGATGGGGCGAAGCCCGGAATGGATCTGGTGGTAACCAAGCAGATCGGACTGGGCGGAACGGTGATTCTTGCAAATAGAAAAGAAGCAGAACTTTTGACAAGATATTCGGCTCCATTTTTGGATCGGGCGAAGGCCATGGAAACAGAACTATCCGTAAGAGAGGAGGCGCAGATTGCAAAAGCTCATGGAGCAGCTGCAATGCATGATGTCTCACTCGGTGGAATTTATGGTGCACTCTGGGAAATGGCAGACCGCGGAAATGTGGGATTGACGGTGGATTTAAAAGCGATTCCAATTCGTCAGGAGACGGTGGAAATCAGCGAATTTTTGGATGTGAATCCATATAAATTATTTGGTGCAGGCAGTCTTTTGATTGCTACAATGCGCGGAGAAGAATTGGTGGAAAAATTGGCGGCGGCCGGTATTTCCTCCGCTGTCATCGGACATACTACAAGCGGGAATGATCGCATATTATTTACCGGCGAAGAACAGCGTTTCCTTGAAACTACACAAAGTGATGAATTATATAAATTCCGCAATAAATAGCACACGAAAGGATAAAAACATGAGAGAAAAAATCTTAACCTTTATCGAAAAGAACAGCAGAGTAGACCTGGGGGAGTTGGCCGTAATGCTCGGTGTGGATGAAGCTTCTGTTTTGACAGAACTTCAGGCAATGGAAAATGAGCGCGTGATTTGCGGATATCATACCTTGATTGACTGGGATAAGGCAGGCGTAGAAAAAGTAACTGCCATGATTGAAGTCAGCGTAACCCCGCAGAAGGGAATGGGATTTGACAAGATTGCAGCAGGAATTTACAAATATCCGGAAGTTAATTCCGTATATTTGATTTCAGGTGGGTTTGATTTAATGGTGACCATCGAAGGAAAAACCTTGCGAGAGGTTTCTCAGTTTGTATCAGAGAAATTGGCACCGCATGATCAGGTTCTTTCCACAAAGACCAATTTTATTTTGAAGAAGTATAAGGACCACGGAACTGTTATGGCAGAGCCGACCAAAGACGAAAGGATTATGATGGCATAATGAGAGATCCACTATCAAAAACAATTACCACCATAAAGCCATCCGGAATCCGTAAGTTTTTTGATATTGTCAGCGAGATGAAGGATGCAATTTCCCTTGGTGTCGGCGAACCGGATTTTGATACGCCTTGGCATATCAGGGAAGAGGGAATCAAGTCCCTCGAAAAGGGCAAGACCTTTTACACCTCAAATGCAGGTTTAAAAGAATTAAAAGAAGAAATTTCAAAATATTTAGATCGCCGTTTTCAGTTGCAGTATAATCCGGCAAACGAAATGTTTATCACGGTCGGAGGTAGCGAAGCGATTGATGTGGCTATGCGCGCCATGTTAGATCCGGGGGATGAGGTGCTGATTCCTCAGCCTAGTTATGTCTCCTATGTGCCATGTGCAGTATTGGCCAATGGTGTTCCGGTTCCGATTGAATTAAAGGTCGAGAATCAGTTTCGTCTCACAGCAGAGGAGCTGGAGGCTGCAATCACACCTAAGACCAAGCTTTTGGTAATGCCTTTCCCGAATAACCCCACAGGAGCAGTCATGGAAAAGGCGGATTTGGAGCAGATTGCAAAAGTAGTCATCGAGCATGACTTATTTGTCTTATCGGATGAAATCTATTCCGAATTGACTTATACCGAAAACCATGTTTCGATTGCGTCCCTTCCGGGAATGCGGGAGCGAACCATCGTAATTAACGGATTTTCCAAGTCATATGCGATGACCGGATGGCGTTTGGGATATGCCTGCGGACCTGAAGTGGTTATTAAGCAGATGTTGAAAATACATCAATTCTGTATCATGTGTGCACCGACCACCAGCCAGTATGCGGCTGTAGAGGCTGTGAAAAATGGCGATGCAGATGTTGTTGCAATGCGTGAGGAATACAATCAAAGAAGAAGATATCTGGTGCATCGATTCCGCCAGATGGGATTGGATTGCTTTGAGCCATTCGGAGCCTTTTATATTTTCCCATGCATCAAGGAATTTGGAATGACATCCGACGATTTTGCCACAGACCTTTTGATGAAGAAAAAGGTGGCAGTTGTGCCGGGCACAGCATTTGGCGATTGCGGAGAAGGCTTCATCAGAATTTCTTATGCATATTCCATGGATGCTTTGAAAGAAGCCTTGGGAAGAATCGAAGAATATATTACAGAACTGAGAACACAGAAATAATGGCAAATTTAAATATTGTATTACATGAGCCGGAAATTCCGGCAAACACAGGAAATATTGGACGTACCTGTTATGCGACAGGTACGTCGCTTCACTTGATTGAACCCTTGGGATTCTCTATTTCAGATAAGAATCTTAAGCGGGCGGGAATGGATTATTGGAAAAATTTAGACGTGCATACCTACGTGAACTGGGAAGATTTTTGTGCAAAGAATCCGAATGCAAAAATTTATTATGCCACCACAAAAGGGCGTCACGTTTACTCCGATGTTTCATATGAACCGGACTGCTATATTATGTTTGGAAAGGAAAGTGCCGGAATTCCGGAAGAAATTCTAAAAGCGAATCCGGACACTTGTGTGAGAATTCCAATGATTGGCGAAACACGTTCACTAAACTTATCGAATTCGGTTGCCATCGTATTGTACGAGGCGCTGAGACAGAATCAATTCGATCACATGAAATTGGAGGGTCAGCTACACAGACTAAGCTGGGACGATTAAAATGAGTATTATTAAAGCAAAACAATTGGTACATGAATTTATACGCCGCGATGATGAGGGAAATGTGGATTCAATCACAACCGCTTTAGATCACGTGGACCTAGATGTCCAACCTGGACAGTTCATTGCCATCCTGGGACATAACGGCTCCGGAAAATCCACCTTGGCAAAGCATATCAATACCTTGCTTGCGCCGGATGAGGGAACACTTTGGGTGGATGATATGGATGCAACCCTAGAAGAAAATATCATTCCGATTCGACGAAGCGCCGGAATGGTATTTCAAAATCCGGACAATCAAATCATCGCTTCCGTTGTGGAAGAGGATGTGGCATTCGGACCGGAGAATTTGGGAATCCCGTCGGATGAGATTAAAGAGCGCGTACGTAACTCTTTAAAATCAGTTGGAATGAGCAAATATCGTACACATTCTCCAAATAAATTATCAGGAGGACAAAAGCAGCGCGTGGCCATTGCAGGTGTCGTTGCGATGGAACCAAAATGCATTGTCTTTGATGAGCCAACGGCAATGCTTGATCCAAACGGAAGAAAAGAGGTCATTGCCACCGCACATAAATTAAATAAGACAAAGGGTGTTACCATCATTTTGATTACACATTATATGGAAGAAGTGGTTGGAGCTGACCATGTCTATGTAATGGAACACGGAAAAATCATCATGGATGGAACTCCGAGAGAAATCTTTTCGGATGTGGAAGCTTGCAAAGAACATCGATTGGATGTGCCGCAGGTGACTTTGCTGGCAGATGAACTGCGACAGGCAGGAATGCCACTTCCGAAGGGCGTGTTGACAAGGGATGAGTTAAAGCAGAATCTGATTGAATTGTATCAGAATCCGGTGAAACGCCGTGAATTCTTTGCAAACATGAGTGGCAAATCCTTTGAAACACAAATCCCAAAAAAACGCACCTATGTGCAGGATGAGAAGAGAGATATCATCGTAGATCATGTATCCTACGAATATAGCGCAGGAACAGCATATATGATTCGCGCATTGGATGATGTCAGTCTGCAGATTCCAAGAGGACAGTTTGTAGGAATCATCGGTCATACCGGATCCGGAAAATCTACATTGGTTTCGCATTTGAACGGATTGTTGAAAGCGACCTCCGGACATATTTATGTAGACGGGCAGGATATCTACGAAGAAGGATATAAAATCAGGGAATTAAGAAGTAAAGTAGGCCTGGTATTCCAATATCCGGAGCATCAGTTATTCGAAACCACAAATTTTAAGGATGTTTGTTTCGGACCGAGAAATCAGGGACTCGATGAGAAGACAGTAGAGCTGCGTGCCTTTGAGGCGCTTGAGCAGGTGGGCTTTCCGACGGAGTTGTTTGATGCATCGCCATTCGATCTTTCCGGAGGACAAAAGAGACGTGTGGCAATTGCCGGTGTACTCGCAATGCATCCGGAGGTATTAATTCTGGATGAGCCGACAGCCGGACTTGATCCTGCCGGACGCGACGAAATCTTAGGACTGTTGGCAAAGATGCATGAAGAAATGAATATTACAATCATCCTCGTATCCCACAGTATGGAAGATGTGGCCGAATATGTGGATCGAATCATCGTTATGAATCAGGGAAAAGTGATGTATGACGATGCGCCGCGAGAAGTATTCAAACGTTATTTGGAACTAGAGCAGATTTCGCTTGCAGCTCCGCAAGTGACTTATCTAATGCATGAATTACAAGATGAGGGCGTACCGGTGGACCCGACTGCTACAACTGTAGCGGAAGCGGCTGAGAAGGTAATCGCTGCATTTGGAGCATAAAATATATAAGGAAGCAAAATTATGTTACGAGACATAACCATAGGCCAGTATTATCCGGCAAATTCGCCAATTCATAAACTGGACCCAAGAGTAAAATTATTTGCAACATTGATTTATATCATCGCATTGTTTGTATTTAAAGGCGCATTGGGATTTGCAATCATAACAGCCGGATTGGGTGCGATGATTCTTATCTCGAAAGTTCCATTTTCGTATATTGTAAAAGGACTGAAGGCAATTGTAGTGATTTTAATTATCACTTGTATGTTTAATTTGCTGTTTACAAGAGGCAATATCAACCTTTGGACATTCGGTCCGTTTAATATTTCCGACACCGGAATCAAAAATGCGGTCATGTTAGTCTTTCGTCTGATTTATCTGATCATGGGAACATCGCTGATGACATTGACTACCACACCGAATCAGTTGACGGATGGCCTGGAAAAATCTATGCGCTATCTGGCAAAAATTAAATTTCCTGTGCACGCCATCGCAATGATGATGTCGATTGCACTTCGATTCATTCCGATTCTGATTGATGAAACGGATAAGATTATGAAGGCGCAGATGGCTCGTGGTGCAGAATTTGAAACCGGAGGCGTAATCAAACGTGCCAAAGCAATGGTGCCGCTTTTAGTACCACTGTTTGTATCTGCGTTCAGAAGAGCCGATGATTTGGCAATGGCAATGGAAGCCCGTTGCTACAATGGAGGAGAGGGCCGAACAAAGATGAATCCGCTCCGATATCACAAAAAAGACGCGATTGCCTATATCATCATCTTTGCATTTTTAGCAGCTGTCATCTGCGCAAGAATCTTTTTGCCATGGCCGATGTGATGATATAAGGTCGAACAATCGCCGGTAGTTGAGAGGAATGTTATGCGCGTAAAACTGATTGTAGCCTATGACGGCACAAACTACTGCGGCTGGCAGGTTCAGCCAAACGGAATCACAATACAAGAAGTATTAAATAAGACATTGAGCCAGCTTTTAGGAGAAGAAATCCTTACAATCGGAGCAAGCCGAACGGATTCGGGTGTGCATTCGCTGGGAAATGTTTGCGTCTTTGATACCAATACCAGAATGCCGGCAGAGAAAATCAGCTATGCGCTGAATCAACGCTTACCGGAGGATATCGTAGTTCAGGACAGTTGTGAAGTGCCGCAGGATTTTCATCCGCGATTTTCGAAAAGCAGGAAGACTTATGAGTATCGAATCCTGAATAAGCGATTTCGTGATCCGACCCGTAGGCTCGATACGCTGTTTTTTCATTATGATTTAGATGTGGACAAAATGAATCAGGCTGCATCCTATCTGGTGGGAGAGCATGATTTCGCATCTTTTTGCGCAGCAAATGCGCAAAGCGAAACAACAGTGCGCACCATCTACAGCGCAAGCGTGACGCGGGATGAGGATATAATACGAATTCGAGTGACAGGAAACGGCTTTTTATATAATATGGTACGCATCATTGCCGGAACCTTAATTAAGATTGGCGATGGAGATATGCCACCGGAAGCGATGCAATCCATTATTGAAGCGGCAGATCGCAGTAAAGCCGGGCCGACAGCACCGGCCCATGGATTGACAATGATTGGGCTGGAGTATGAGTCGCAATCAGAATGAAATGGAAATCAGAATGAAATGGAAATTTGAATGAAATGGAAATTCGGATGAAATGGAAATTTGAATGAAATGGAAATTTGAATGAAATGGTAATTCGGATGAAATGGAAATTCGGATGAAATGGAAATTCGGATGAAATAGAAATTCGGATGAAAGGGAAATTTAGATAAAGTAGGAATTTGAACGAAATAAAATTTACAATGAAATAGAAGTTTGACTGTTTGAATGAATATTTCTTGACAGATTTGATAAAGGAATATATAATATGTAAGTCTGTGAGCGTATAAAAAATGCAAGTCATAAGCCCCGACAAGCATTTTTGCGATAGATTAAGATAGCTGAATCGGAAGAAAACGGTGAGGCGAATGCATTTTAAAGGTCAGCGTCCGGACATACGAGGATACTTGAAATGCGACTTAGGACGAAGTTAAATTTAAGGAGGAAATCCCATGAAGACATTTATGGCTAGTCCTGCTACCATCGACAGAAAATGGTATGTAGTAGACGCTGAAGGTAAGACATTAGGACGTTTAGCATCAGAAGTTGCAAGCGTATTAAGAGGAAAGAAGAAAGCAATCTTCACACCTCACATTGATTGCGGTGATTATGTAATCGTAGTAAACGCTGAGAAGATTAAAGTTTCCGGAAAGAAGCTTGATCAGAAGATTTATTATCATCACTCAGATTACGTAGGTGGTATGAAAGAAACCACATTACGTGAAATGTTAGCAAAGCATCCTGAAAGAGTTATTGAGTATGCTGTTAAGGGCATGCTTCCAAAGGGACCTTTAGGACGCGAGATGTACACAAAGTTATTTGTTTACGCCGGACCAGAGCACAAGCATGCAGCTCAGAAGCCGGAAGAGTTAACATTTTAAGAGGAGGTAAAATACAATGGCAAACAATGCAAAGTATTATGGAACCGGAAGAAGAAAATCTTCCGTTGCTAGAGTATATTTAGTACCGGGAACCGGAAAGGTTACCATCAACAAGAGAGATATCGATGAATATTTCGGATATGAGACATTAAAAGTAATCGCTCGTCAGCCATTAGTTGCTACAGAGAACGCAGAGAAGTTCGACGTAATCGTAACTGTACGCGGAGGCGGATACTCAGGACAGGCTGGTGCTGTTCGTCACGGAATCGCTCGTGCACTTCTTCAGGTAGATGAAGAGTACAGACCGGTTCTCAAGAAGGCTGGATACCTTACAAGAGATCCTCGTATGAAGGAAAGAAAGAAGTACGGCCTCAAGGCAGCTAGAAGAGCGCCTCAGTTCAGCAAGCGTTAATCATTGCTTACAAACCCCGAAAACTCACGGTTTCCGGGGTTTTTCTTTTTGAAAAAATCTGTTTGGTTTTGACTCGTTTTGTCTCAGTTTATAGGGGTTAAATCGGGGTTAAATTGCCCTTATGGGTTAAAAAAAGGGTTAATGATGAAGCGTTAGTAGTGTGAATACGGAGCTTCTTTTACCCGCCCCTTAAACCCATCTTATCTACCGTCTGAATGATCCGAATGCAAATCATGCAAAAGGAGGATTTCAGATGTCTAAAAACTCAGAACAAATCTCATTTATCGAACTCGATAAGCTTATTCCCTTCAGAGACCATCCTTTTCAGGTTAAGGATGATGAACAAATGAAAATGATCACAGACAGTATTCGAAGCGTAGGAGTACTTGTACCGGCGATTGCCAGACCGCTTGATGATGGCGGGTATGAACTTATATCCGGACATAGGCGTAAAAGAGCCTCAGAGCTGCTTGGACTGCCCTCACTTCCTGTTATCGTAAGAAATGTTGATCATGACACTGCCACGATTATGATGGTCGACAGCAACTTTCAACGGGAAGAGATTCTTCCCAGTGAACGAGCCAAGGCATATAAGATGAAGCTGGAGGCAATCAAGAGGCAGGGATCACGTACAGATTTAACTTCTGTCCAAGTTGGACAGAAGTTGGAACGAAAGTCTTCCAGAGACCTTATTGCTGAGAACAGTCCTGATAGTTCCTCACAGATTCAGCGTTATCTCAGGTTAAATGAGTTGATTCCGGGACTGCTTAAGATGGTAGATGACAGAAAGATCGCTCTTACTCCCGCGGCAGAGCTTTCTTTTTTGTCTAAAGAGGAGCAGGAACTTCTTTTGCTAACTATCGATAGTGAACAGGCCACGCCATCTCTTTCGCAGGCGCAAAGAATGAAGCAGTTATCCCGCGAAGGGAAACTGACAGACGATATGATTCTGAAGATCATGACTGAGCAAAAGAAGCCGGAATGCTGGAATCTGACAATCCCTATGAATAAGGTGTCAAAGTACTTCCCGAAGTCTTATACGCCGCAGAGGATGGCGGAGGTGATATTTGCGCTTCTTGATAGGTGGCAAAAGAGCAAAAGTCGGTAAAAAAGTGAATATTACCGAGAAATACATTGACTGCATTGGAACTTTGATGTATGATGTTTTAGTAAATATAGGTTAAAGCTGATAAAATACCGAGGTTTACAAAGATGATCTTATCATACAAGGAAGCAGCGCAGAAATGTGGGAACGATTATAACTTGATAAAAGCTGTGTCTGATGGATGTCTCTTCAAGCAAGAAGAAGGCGTTTATTCAACGGAGCGATTTGCGCCGGAAATCGGGATTGTTACGAAGAAATATCCCAAGGCTGTGATTACCGGAGAATACGCTTTTTATGTCCATGGCCTGACTAATGTTATACCTGAAAAATATGATCTTGCCACACCGTCCAAGGCAGCGCCCATGACGGATCCGCGTGTCAGACAGAGCTACGTAAATGACAAAGTTTTTTCATTAGGCATAATTGAAAAAGAGGTGGACGGGGTAAAGGTCAGAATATATGATAAAGAGCGTATGCTCATAGAATTATTACGAAAAAAGAATTCCATGCCATATGATCTTTACAAAGAAATAATCGTGAATTACAGAGAGATAATAAGCAGTCTTGAGATTTGGAGGATCCAGGAATATGCCGCAATCTTTCCGAAGAGCAAGATGATATCCAAAGCACTTGATGAGGAGGTTATGTAATTGAATTTACGTGAAATGATGGACGAATATGCGGAAGAAGGACTTACCAGGGCACTGGCTGCGTCTCGAGTTTGTCAGGATATAGTACTTAAAGCACTGGCAGATGGTCCGCTAAGCCGCAACGTTACGATAAAAGGCGGAGTTGTTATGAGGAGCCTGACAAAGAACAACAGACGGGCGACCAGTGATATTGACCTGGACTTCATTCATTATTCTCTGGATGATGTGGCAATACGAGAGTTTGTTAAAAAACTGAATTGTATAGACGGCGTCCAGATAGAGATGTCTGGAGATATTAAAGAACTGAAACATCAGGATTATCATGGGAAAAGCATAGAAATTGTTATAAACGATGACTATGGTAATACCGTAAGAAGCAAGATCGATATTGGTGTTCACAAGCATCTTGAAATAGATCAGGAAGAGTATTGCTTTGATGTTTGCATGGACGATGAAGGTGCCACTCTTCTAAAGAATACTTATGAGCAGTCTTTTGTAGAAAAACTCAGATCGCTGCTTAAGTTTGGTGCTAACAGCCGAAGGTATAAAGATATATTTGACATGTACTACCTCAGGACCGTCGTTTCTGAAGATAAAATGAAGGAACTGATGGATATATTGATCTTTGGCGATCCGGATATGTTTGAAAACTCTGTAGACGATATTGTTAGACGCTTGAAAGGGACATTTAAGGATGAACAGTATCTGAAGAGGGTATCTGAGTCACGTCAAAGATGGATGGATAACGAAATACATGAGATTTCAAACGGGATAGTGGAATATATACTGAAATTAGGTTAATGAGAATAGATATCTATGTGCAGAGTGCAGATGTTTGGGCGCAGATATTCCGTCTTATGAACTGATAGGAACAACGCTCCGGATCCGTTTCCACGCGTTGGAAAGTGCTCTTATAGATCAGCCCAAAGTTCCAAAGCACCAAAGCACGAAAGATGATGGTGCTTTGGAAGATGCAATGGTGCTTAAGGTCATTGAAGTGCTAAAGGAACAACCTGATATATCTCAGGAGATGTTGGGAGAACGCTTAGGTACATCTCGACGTGTAGTACAGAGATACATCAATACGCTTAAAGGAACAGGTAGAATTGAGCGTATTGGTGGTAAGCGCTTTGGATATTGGAAAGTTAATTGAAAAGGTGCCTATTCACGATAACTTTGCAATCATCTAAAAAAAGATTAAAGGAGTGAAAGAGTGAAACTTTTGTACGCGACTGAAAATGCGTCAAAGATATGTAATATGCGGTATAGGCTGACTGGGTACGACATAGAAATCATAACGCCAAAAGATATTGGAATTCATATTGAAGTTGATGAGAACGGAACAACTCCGATAGAAAACGCCAGACTTAAAGCCCAGGCATACTTTGATAAAACGGGCATACCCACATTGGCTGCTGATTCGGGTTTATATATTGATGATATTCCCGATGAGGCACAGCCGGGATTATTTGTACGTAGAGTGAACGGGAAAAAGTTGTCGGACCATGAAATGATACAGCATTATTGTGCGCTTTCTAATACTTATGGAGGAAAGCTGACAGCGAGGTACGTTACGGGTCTCGTTTTACTATTAGGTGACGAATTAGAGCACTCTGTAGAAATTCCGGATGATGATTTCATCATTTCCAATAAGCCTAACGAGAATAGAGCACATAGGGGAAATCCTTTGGATGTTGTTACAATCTGTCCTGCAAACGGGAAGTATTTCAATGACTGTTCATTGGAAGAGTTGGCAATCATGGCTAATTCATTTGATAAAAAGTGCATCGGCTTTTTAAAAGATGCCGGAATACTGTAGAAAATGAGGAAGAACAGAAGTGGGCGAATGTGAAATAACATATTGTGAAACGGTTCCTGATCTAGATACATATTTTGAACTCAGAGAATCCGTTGAGTGGAATAATTTCAGTGCCGAACAGGCTGTGAAGGCAATTAACGGCAGTGCATATTTTATCCTTGCTAAGGACGGAGAAAAAGCAGTCGCAATGGGACGTGCGGTTGGTGATGGAATGTATTATGTCATTGTTGATGTTGTGGTCAGGCCGGAATATCAGAGTAAGAGGATCGGTGCAACCATTGTAAACCGTTTGGTAGAGATGATTCAGAATGACGCTCCGGAAGGTTCAAGGGTTAGTATTCAGCTGTTGGCAGCAAGGGGAAAAGAAGAATTCTATGTGAAACAGGGGTTCAAGATATTACCTCATGAGTTCTGTGGACCGGCGCTCCGAAAGGTCATTTATACTTAAAGGATGGTATAACGGAATGAAAGCATTAAGTTTGACACAACCATATGCAGAACTGATCAAGAATGGATGCAAGACGATAGAAACTAGAAGCTGGAAGACGGATTACAGAGGTAAACTTCTTATTCATGCGAGTTCCACAAAAATCCCGAAAGCCAGCAGGGAAAACATCGAGCTTATGGGACTGATAAAGCGTGAGCAGTTGGATTATGGTAGTATCATTTGTTCATGCGAACTGGTTGACTGCATTAAGATGACGGAAGAATACGTTGTGGATATGCGGGATAACCATAAAGAAGAATACATTTCCGGAATATATGAGCCTGGACGATATGCTTGGATATTTAGAAATATTAAAGTGTTTGAAGCAGCTATTTCAGCCAAAGGCCATTTGGGACTATGGTCTTACGAGGATACGGTGAGTTGAGATTGAATTATAGCTTTTGTCGGTTGAGTTGATGTAAACGGCTTGTTGTTTTTTCGGATCTATAGCATGAAAGTATTATGGAAATATCTGTAGAATGGAACTATGAATATGATAGATGAAGTAAGTAATATTGAACAATACATTTCATTCATAGAGGAGCTGGCACAAGACCATCATTTCTCGGATCCTCATTTTTCTTACGACTCGGGTAATTTGTATCAAGCAGTGAAGAAAAAGAATCAGAAGATATATGTATCGAGTAATGATGGAGTTGTTAACGGCATTTTTGTATGGCTGATTATACAGGAAGAACAATATGTTGAGCTGATCGTTGGCTTGTCTCGGGCGACAGAGGCCTGGACAGAGATGATAGATTATATCGAAGCCAATAACGCCGGGGCACAGATTGACTTTGTTTTTAATCCCGGAAATACAGTGCTTGCTGATATTTTGAAGTCAAAAAATGCTGTATTCGAGAAAGCGCAGAAAAAGTTAAGATTAGTGAGAGACGTAGATGACGGATTTTTATGTAGAGCCATAGAGCTTAATGCTGAATATGAGGGTCAATACAAAGATCTGCATGAGAAAGATACATATTGGACCGCCGAAAAGGTATTGGAGGCCTCGGATCGTTTCCGAGTAATTGCAGCGGTAGTTAACGGCGCTCTGGTTGGGTATTTGGATATTACTACTTGTCATGATGAAAATGAGCCTTATGCTCTTTACACCAAAGAAGGATATGAGGAGTATCGCAAGGATTTGCTTGCAAAGGCAATACAATTAAACAAGCCCCGAGGAATGATGGTACAAGTCGATGCCGATGATGCACCTGAGATTGCTCTGTTTGAAGAAATGGGGTTTGAGACAATAGCAGGCTCGGAAAGCATTTATGCTACATATACAAACAATTGAGCTGGATTCGGGTAACATATTCGAGTTAGCAATGACTTTGTAAATAGACAGTGAGGAAATAAGTGATTGCTTCACATATCGAAAAAACGCCGATAAAAGGTGATCGGGAGATCGGGAGATAGAGGCAATTCTGGCGACAATCAACCAACAGTTTCATAAAACCAACTAATTTGAAATTGTCAGTTGTATAAGTGATACATATAATGAACTTACATGATCATGAATACAACAATCGGAGGCGGTTTTATGAAAACAATAGGAATGAAGATTAAAGAACTAAGGCGCTCCAAGGGGTTCTCCCAGTCGGAT
>SVFB01000029.1 GCA_015057085.1 Lachnospiraceae bacterium | reverse complement strand
TTATGACAAACTATACTCAGTCGGGGTACAAGCTCCGACTGAGTTAAACGCTCCGCGAGGATGCGCACGGATTCGGACAGGAATTTGTCTGCTGAAGCAGACCCGAATCCGGCGCGCAAGACTCGCGAGCGAGTCTTGACTATTTTTCACCTTTAATATTTTCGCTCTTTGGTACTGACCGAAGGGGACACCTAACTGACCGCTAACCCCCGTCCCCAAAGGAGAGTTTCGAACTCCGCGCATCTCACGAAGGTTTCGATGAGCATTTGCTCTTCTTTTCCTTCTGCCAGGCGATCGACGATGTGGATCCACTCCCTGTTGGCTCGTTGATAGCTGTCGCTGCTGTATGCGTCGAACCAGCTTTTGTATGCTGAGGTTTCGATTGCTTGTCGATATTTTTCACCTACAGTTTGGGCGATGTAGGCGTATCCCCAGGAGCATTGCAATAGCGCTACCAATCCAACCAGCGGGCCACCTGCTTTTGTTTGCGTTTTCATATAGTCGAGGTAGTCTGCGATTTCTTTGATTTTGGTGGCATTCTTGATTTCGCTTTCTGTGATGCCGATTTTTTTCATGTTCGGAATGTGCACGCTTTGCATTTCCCGTTTTGTTTCTGCAATGGCTTTGTCCACAAATTCACTTTCAAGCTGCGTTTTGATGAGTTCTAGTATTTGAACGTACTCAATCAAATACAGATAATCCTGCAGCATGTAGGTGCGGAAGCGGGCGGGGTCTAATGTGCCCCGCGCCATTTCGATGACAAAGTTTTGCGCTGCAGCCTTGTCCCATTCGGGTTTGGCTGCTTCATACAATCGCTCTGATAATTTTTGTTCTCGCGTTTCCTTCTCCATAAGCTTATTTCTCCGCGATGATTGCTACATAGCCGCCGCTTTTGTAGCCCTCGATGACTTCCTCCGGCTCTTCATTTGTGTAGAGCGGATTCTTTACCAATGTCTGATAATATGTAAAATTGCTTACCCCAAGCTTTTTTAAGATGTCGATCTTTTCTTCTGTAGAATGCCATACTCCTGATGATGCAAGCGCCAGCGGATAAGGAAGTGATGGCATGGTGCCTTCTAAATATTCGTGGTCGTATGTGTTTAGGCTTTTTCCCAGCAGATACATGAAGCCGAAAGCACTTTCCTTTGGCACATCAAAGAGAATGAGTTTTCCACCTTTTTTCAATGCGCGAAGGCTCTTCTCATAGACCGGTTCCAGGTTTTCCATATAGCTGGAGCTGCCGTTGTAGTAGATGATGTCGTAGGTATTCTCCGGCAAATCGATGTCTTCAATCACACCGTATTTGATGACATTGACGCCACGCTTTTCTGCGATTTTTCCCATGTCTTCCGATGGCTCGATGCCTTCTACCAAACTGCAGTCGATGTAGCTTTCGAAGAGGCCGCTGCCGCAACCTACGGAGAGAAGCTTCTTTCCGCTAATGTCGCCGAGTGCTTTTTGAAATAGTCTCAGCTCACTGGTAAATAAATTCTCGTTTTCCATGAACCATTCGTCATATTGTGCTGCATATCCATCAAATTTCTGCTTTGTATCCATTCTTACTCATCCTCCTCTATCAATGCAAAGTTGTGTGCCATCGGGCCTGATCCCTTTCCCAGATCAAGCATCGCTGCCAAAGCTCCCGAAAGATATGCTTTCGCATTTGATACAGATGCCTGAAGATCCTGCCCTTTTGCAAGATTTGAGGCGATTGCGCTGGAAAGTGTACAGCCTGTTCCATGGGTGTTTGGATTGTCGATGCGCTTGCCCTTGAACCAGATTGCGCCCGAGAGTACATCGTTTGCATCATTGATGCAATGTCCTCCTTTGACCAATGCCGCGCAGCCGTACTGCTGCTTCAAAAGATCTGCCGCCTGCTCCATTTCTGCTTCGTTTGTAATCTTCATCCCGGTTAATATTTCTGCTTCCGGTATGTTTGGTGTGATGACAGTGGCAATTGGAAGAAGCTTTGTTTTCAGCGCTTCCACCGCGCTCTCCTCGATGAGTCGGGCGCCGCTTGTGGCCACCATTACCGGGTCTACCACGATATTTTTTGCCCCATACTGCTGCAACTTTTCTGCTATCACTTCAATTAATGATGAGGATGATACCATGCCGATTTTCACCGCGTCCGGAAAAATGTCCTCGAAAATTGCATCTAGCTGTTTTCCTAAAAATTCCGGAGTGACCTCCGAAATCCCTGTTACGCCGGTGGTATTTTGCGCTGTGAGCGCTGTGATTGCGCTCATCGCATATACTCCATTCATGGTCATCGTCTTGATGTCTGCTTGAATTCCGGCGCCTCCGCAGGAATCTGACCCTGCGATTGTCAATGCTGTTCTCATAATACTACTCCCTTCTGAATTTGATTCGCATTCACTTTTGTATCGCGACAGAAGGTGGTGCCCCCAATCTGCCGCCTGTAAATATCAGAGAAATCCCTCATTAGAGTTAAAATTTCTTCTGCATCTCACTCATGTCTTTGATATAAATGTCCGCTGTCTGTTTCATGCCGTTCTGGTCGGGTTCTCCGTCTTTGTCGAAGACACCCACAGTGAAATATCCGGCTGCCTTTGCAGTGGCAAGGGCGTAAAGCGAGTCTTCGAACACACAAGTTTCTTCCGGTCTCGTGTTCATAAGCTGCACCGCCTGATGATAGATTTCCGGCGAATGTTTGCTTGATCCGACTTCCTCGCTGGTCAGAATCCGATCAAGATATTCGAGCATATGATTGCGCGCCAATGCCGCTTCCACATGCGCCCGCGGGCTGGAGGTGGCTGCCGACATGTGAATGCCCTGTTGATGCAGCTTTTGCATCAGCTCCAATGCGCCATTCTTCGCCTGCACTTCCTCGAAATAGAAATCCTTCAAAAGTGCTTTTAATCCCTCTGCAATTTCCGCCGGAGTCTGCTCCTGCAAATAATTCTCCTGCAGATACTGTGCGCCCTGCTCCATGCTCATGGAAAAGAGAATTTCGGCCAGGCCCGGCTGCGGTTCCTTGCCATGCTTGATGAGATATCGCGCGCCCAGATCCGTCCAGATTTTCATAGAATCTAACAACACGCCGTCTATATCAAAAATAACGCCCCTTATTTCTTTCCCAAGTAGTTTCATCCCAACCGCCTCTCTTATTTCAATACTCGCTCTTAGCCACAATTTTTTACAGCTTGCTTTCTGCCACAGTTGCTTCCGTGACTTTCTTTAATTGCTCGCTGGCTGCTTTGATATTCTTCTGCCCGTAGATTGCGCTGATGACTGCAATTCCGCAGATTCCGCTACCTTTTAATTCCGGCGTGTTTTCTAATGTGATGCCGCCGATGGCTACCACCGGAATTGAGACTGCTTCGCAGATTGCTTTTAATGTTTCCTTGGAAACATCATCAGCGTCATCTTTCGAGCCTGTTGGGAAGATCGCGCCCACGCCTAAATAATCAGCGCCCCGTTGTTCTGCCTGAATTGCCTGCTCCACGGTCTGCGCTGACACGCCGAGAATCTTGTCCTCGCCGATGAGCGCACGCACGTTGCCGGCTTCCATATCACTTTGCCCCACATGAACGCCATCTGCATTCATCTTCAGGGCGATGTCTACATTATCATTTACCACGAAAGGCACATGATATTCCTTTGCAAGAGCCTGAAGCTGAACTGCTTCTTCGTAAAAGTGAGCCTCGTCTAGGTCCTTCTCGCGCAACTGCAAAAAAGTCACACCGCCATCAAGACTTTCCTTGACCACATCATAGAGCGTGCGGTCGCCCAGCCAATGGCGATCTGTCACTGCATAGAGCAATAATTGTTTTGCAAGTTGTGCTTTATCCGCTTTCGTATTTACACTGTTTCCCATAAATTTCACACTCCCATCTTTTTGAAGTCATTTTTTTTGTTATCGCACTTCGTATTTCGCACCCTTTTCGAGAGTTTCACCGTCCATATTGTAAATTGCATCGATGATACGATTCCGATAAGTAGAATTGCCATCGCCGTCCTGCATGCGACTCCAGCCGATTTCCCCTGCGAGTCCCATGACACAAACAGCTGCAGCTGCGGCTTCTAATTTCGCCTCCGGATTTGCAACCACGAATGCAGTCATCAGGCCGGAAAGTTGACATCCCGTTCCTGTAATCTTTCCCATTTCAGGGCGACCGTTTCTGATGACATAGCATTTGTTTGCATCCGCTACCAAATCGATTGCGCCGGTGATAGCAATGATGCTACCTGTCTTTTCAGCGAAATTCTTTGCAAATTTCACTGCAGCATCAAGGGATTCCTCTGTAACCGCATCCGCAACATCAGCATCAACACCCTTCGTGGTTCCGCTGCCTAACGCAAGGGTTTTGATTTCAGAAATGTTTCCACGAATCACATCAAATTTCACTTTCTCCATCAGGCCCACCGCGGTATTGGTGCGCAACGCAGAAGCTCCGGCTCCAACCGGATCCAAAAGCACCACGTGTCCAAGGGCATTTGCCTTTGCGCCGGCGCGGTACATCGCCTCAATGCTTCGCTGATTCAAGGTTCCGATGTTGATATTCAAGCCTCCGCAAATGGCTGTGATATCTTCCACATCCTCCGGCTCGTCTGACATGATTGGGCTTCCTCCGCAAGCCAAAAGCACATTTGCCACATCATTGACAGTTACATAATTTGTGATATTGTGCACTAGCGGCACGGTCTTTCGCACATTCTCGATACAATCTTTTAGCATCTTTTCCTCCTTCTTGAGTCAACTTTTCGTTCACTCATTTCCTAATATGATTTGCATCAAGGGAGTGCGCATCCTGCATGGAGTGCTTTTATATAATAGAAAATCCGAAGGAATTTCCTATTATACAAAAAATGCAGGTACGCCCACTTAGACATACCTGCAAAATAAACGATCCCCACGGATCGCGTCATTCATTATATCCCTACGTTGGCATTACCCAAATCAAGTTATGGGTCCGGGACATTACCTCCCGTTCTCAGCCTGTCTGCACAAGCTCCCCTTTTGTCATGACATATCATAATACTCTTTCTCTGTAATTGCAAGGGGGACTGGGTTAGCGGTCAGTTTTTCGCCTTTCGGCACTGACCGAAAGGGACACCCTACTGACCGAAAGGGACACCTAACTGACCGCTAACCCCCGTCCCAATGTCATTTAGATAAGCCCGTCGACTTTTTAATTGAATAGTTATCCCAAATCAGAGGTGAAATACCCTCTGATTTTTTTATGCTTTTTTTGAAAAAAGCTTGACAAGTCAGCCAAAAAATGTTGCCGCACCTTGATTATAAGACATTTTTACGGAGGTGCTGATATGTCAATTACTGTTACTGAAATACGTCAAAATCTGTTTTCTGTTTTAGAATCTTTGTTAGCACGAAG
>SVFB01000028.1 GCA_015057085.1 Lachnospiraceae bacterium | reverse complement strand
CATATCCCTACTATGACCTCTGCTGACTTCTGCGTGTTCAGCACCGCCTCGTTTCCTTGTACGGTGGTTCCTCCTTTCAGCGCGTTTCACACAGACCTCCCTAGGTACCACACGTTTCTTCCTCTCCATCCATCTGCCTCATCTATCATGCATGATTCCGTGTAGTTATGGGGCTTCGACTTGTACGGCAGCCTTACCCTCATGCATAACCTCGTATGAGATTTCTGTACGTCAGACCGGAGATTTGCCCGTGGGTTAGTATGTTCCCCACATCCAGCTTCCTTCAGATTCCGTCTCGCGGCGGACACCCTTGCTTTCGGCTATATCCTTCCCACTACCGGGCGGATTCGGGACTTTAACCCGTTAGAAACGTGCGCCGCTAGGCGCACCATCAAAAAAGGGTATGCACATAGTGCATACCCTTTTCGAAAATTATACAGTTTCAGGTTCAAAATCAAAACCGGACCACACAGGTACACCTGTGTATTCTTTGGTTTGTTCCTCGCCGCTTAATGCACGAATAGCACCTGCTGCAAGTGCCTCCATCTCGAAGTCTCCTCCGTAGATGATAAATGGTGCAATCCATCCGGCATATTTCTTAACGATATCAATAAAAATATTATCCTTGGAAGCGCCACCGGTCATTACGATTGCATCTACTTTGCCTTCCATAACGCAAGCATAAGAACCGATATATTTTGCAAGCTGATATCCGAAGTAATGCATTACAAGTTCTGCCCACTTATCTCCATCGGCAATCTTTTGATCAATGATTCTCATATCATCTGTTCCAATCAAAGAAATCAGACCACCGGTCTTTGAAATTCTTGCTTTCATCTCATCCAATGTATACTTACCTGAGAAGCAATCCTTTACTACAGGCATAAGCGGAATGTAACCTGAACGGTTTGGAGCACATGGTCCTTCTCCGTTTAATACGTCATTTCCATCAACAATACGTCCCTGCTTTTGAGCAGTAATAGAAAGTCCGCCACCCACATGGCATACTACGAAATTGCACTCTTCGTATTTCTTTCCAAGCTCAGCAGCTGCACGCATAGCAACTTCCTTCTGATTCAATACGTGAACATGTGATTCACGATAAATACCCTTCATACCGGTCAAACGCGCTACGTCATCGAACTCATCTACATCAGGTGGATTGACAAGATATGCCGGTACATTCACTTCCTTTGCGAAAGCATCAATAATCTGTGCACCAAGAATTGCAGGATGTTCCATCAAACGACCGGATGTACAATCCTCGATAATCTTGTCATTTACCGGGAAGATTCCGCCCGGAGTCGAAACAAGTCCGCCTGAATATGCAGCAAATGCATCCATATCATGAATATCAATATTGTTTGCCTTTAATTCATCAAGAATGGTCTCGAGACGATATGGCTTCTGGTCATTTACGCGTTTAAAGGTCTTAAGCTTTGCCGGATCATGAGTGACATTTGCCTTAAAAAGCATTTTGTCGCCATCGAACACAGCAAGCTTGGTAGATGTTGAGCCAGGGCTCAATGTAAAAATCTTATATCCCATTTTAAAGTCTCCTATTCTTATGATTACTTGCTTGCAGCAAGAATTACCATTGCAATGTCACCTACAATTTCTTCTACAGAAGCACCGCGTGAGCTGTCTGCTACCGGCTTTGCAAATCCGGAAAGTGTATGGCCATATCCTGAACCATGTGCAAATTTCTGCATCATCTTCACTGCGATGTTTGCAGCATTTAATTCAGGGAAGATTAAGATATTTGCCTTTCCTGCAACTTCTGACTCTCTCGGAACCTTCTTTGCAGCTACAGCCGGATCGATTGCAGCATCAAGCTGGAATTCTCCGTCAATCTTTAAATCAGGACGACGCTTCTTTGCGATTTCAAGGGCTTCTACAATGCGATCAACCGAAGTTGCAGCACCTGATCCACAGGTAGAGAATGAAAGGAATGCAACCCTTGGCTCCCATCCCATCAAAGCCTTGATATTGTCTGCTGATGCGATTGCAATTGATGCCAATTCGCTTGGTGTCGGTTCCGGATTTAATCCACAGTCAGAGAAGCAGATACGATTTCCTTCCGGTCCTTCGAATCCAGGGATTTCACATAATGCGAAAATAGAAGGAACATCTACGCCTTCCTGCATTCCAATGATGGTAGATGCTGCCATCAAAACATCACCTGTTGTATTTACATGTCCGCAGAAAGTACAATCCACATCACCTACAGCCTCAAGCATCATCGCATAATACATTGGATTTTTAATCTTGCGCTTGCATGCCTTTGCAGAGATAAGCATATCCTCTTTCCAATAACGCTCAACCAATGCATCTGCAGCCGCCTCATCTGTGCAGTCTACAATTTCCATACCTTCAGTTGAAACGCCTGCTGCCTTTGCGGTTTCTGCAATAACAGCCGGATCGGATACCAATACAGGTGTACCGATTTTCTCATCTAAAACTCTCTTTGCAGCGAGAAGTGTCTTCTCAGCATCACACTCCGGAAGTGCAACACGCTTTGGACTTTTCTTTGCCTTCTCGATTAATTCTTCGATTAATGTCATGATTTTTCTCCTTACAGTAGACTAGAGCGCACTCAAAAATAAGTGCGCTCCATTTCAATTTCTTTTATTCTCCGAACATTGCTCCGATATAATCTCCGGCTTCTCCGAAGGTCTGTTTCTTGCGGAATTCCATGTAAGGAACTTCTACATCATACTCGTCCTCGAGTGCAGCAGAAAACTGTACAAAGTTTGCTGACTTGCAGTTCAAATCCTCGATGAATCTTGTATTCTCGTTTAATGTAGATGGATCAACTCCGAAAAGTGCCTGTGCCTTTTTTGATAAAATTTCAATTACTTCGTCACGAATAGACATAATATTGTCCTCCTTCTTGTTTATGGTGTTGCATTTATTTGCATCTACGTGTATATCGCATATCTACCGATTCTTATCCGCGGTATACATAATCTCCTGAAACGTACTTAGGCGGAATAGAAGGAACCTGAAGATAAGACTGATGATCTCCACCGGTGTGGATGACATGCATACCATTGCCATTGTCCACGCTGTGGTTCATAGCTGCATCATGGAACCATTCGGTCTTAATGAACCTACCTGCCAAGCGAACAACAATGTACTCACCCTTATGCCAGATACGGCTGTGAGGATACATTTCGATATCAAGCGGATAAATCTTGCCCGGCTCTAATCTCTCGTTGTATAAGTGAGACTGAATTGGCTGGAAATCCTTTGCCATCGGATCCATATCGCGGTGAGATGCACGGCAGAATCCCCATGCTCCTCTGTATGGTGCACCCATAACTTCGATTGGAACATATTCCTTGTTTGCATTGTATTTTAATACCCATGGGAAGATATCCATATTGTCGTAACCACGGCACTCAACTTCCAAGTGAAGCTTCATGTATCCGGTGATTTCGATATCTTCATTTACAGGAATTAAAAATTCTGTTGTCTCTGTATTTGGATCATAAACAACTTCGCTTGGATTTGCATAAGTATCAAATCCACCATCCATTGCTTCTGCATTCAGATACAACTTCTTATATTCGGTTCTAGCCAATGGCCATTCTTTTTCTTTTCTGCGTACTGCATAATCATAATCATATGCATCCAGGACATCCACACGAACCTTTGGAGTAAACTCCCATCCATTGTTGATATCCTTGCAGTAACGATCAAAGAATCTCTTTAATTCTTCAAGGTTATCCGGGTTGTATGCATCCGGCCACTCGAAGTCGCGGTGAATTCTAAGCCACTTCTTTGGTGCACGAATACGACGGAAACCTTCTACAGATCCACGCAAATGATGATGAACCCATCCTGCTGTTACATAGGTAGGTACGCGTACTTCCTTGAATTTTACCTGTTTATCACGCCAGTAAGCGTTCATCTCAGGATACTTGTTCACCATTGATACGGTATCTTCTATATAAGTCTTGCAGGCAACTTCCTTGATAATGTTCTCTTCGTATGCAGGGTTTGGAATACCACCGCAGAAATAAGATTCACGATATAAGTCAGAAGTTCCTTCCCAAGCTGCCAAACATGCAAGATGAGGCGGCTGAAGAGATGCGATCTTCCAGTTTGCCATACATACACCGGAGTTTCCGAATAAAGTACACTTCCCATTGCACCAATCCTGCTGTGCTGCCCACTCAATGAAATCATATCCATCCTGAGCATCCTCGGTACCCCAAAGGTTGCAATAACCTTCTGAGTTACCAACACCACGTGCATCTACGTTTGCAACAGCATATCCGTTACGGCACCAATATCCAGGATCCGCAGACTCGAATTTAGCCATAGTAGAAACTGTCTTTGGCGGAACACCCATCAACTTCCACTCATCCTGGCCTTCTGCAGGTCTCTTACCGAAAATTCCCCATGATACAATACAAGGAACTTTCTCTGTTAAATTTTCAGGTACATAAATATCTGCGTAAAGAGTCACACCGTCACGCATCTTAACAGGGGTATCACGATGACAAATAATTCCAGGGCCGGCCTGATAAGTACATGTATTCAGTGCAGGGCAATAGCTAAAAGTTGCAGCAGCAGGATCCACATTTACATTTCCGCTGGCACGCATTGCATCCATTTCCTCCTTGGTCTTTCCCGGAGTTCCCTTCATATAAATGACGTCAAATTCTTCGCCTTCGAAGGTCTTCTTCACGATAATTCTTTCACGATTATCATTGCTCATTGATTTTACCTCTCCTTCTTTTTTCTTTTTAATCTGATAGATTCTTGATGCAAAATTCACAGCTCATATTCGGATTATATTCCCTGATTTTCCAAAGTGCATCGTGCATTTGCACAATCTTCTCGTTATTTTCAAAAATTCATGCTGTTTCAAAAAATGTGTTTGTGCACTTTTTCTTATGTTATTCCAAACACACTTGACACACACTTCTCCGCATTTTATCATATTTTTGGAAGCACTATTTATTATGAAAAGAGGAGAAAATCAATGATTTTAAACACACTTGTACTGGAATTAGGCGATTGCACAATGTCAATTTTGCCAAAAACCGATTTAAAGGCAGATTTTGCTCAAATCCAACTGTTTCAAGCAGAGCGCAATGCATTTTCGCCTCAAATCATCTATTTTTGTAAATGGTCTGATTTTGCAAACACAAAAGTGCTGCCAAATATAAATGTTGTCATCTGGGATGATCGCCCATTCAGAGAAGAAGACGATTTAGATTTTCTTGATGGATTTGCAGGCGGACTTGTGTTTCCAAATCATGAGGAATATTTAGCCTGCTTCGATTGTTTCGAACGATGCTATCTAACCGCATATCAATTGGATGAACAAATGACTTCTATCTCCGACACTGTTTACAATAATGGGAATTTACAACATCTTTCAAACCAAATCGCAAACCTGTTTCATTATCCGATCAATATTGTAGATAATTCTTTTACCGTAATCAGCAGCTCGGATAACTTCGAATTTTTCAGCGAGGACCTGGCTCGCGATAACCAAAGCGGTTTTATTCCGCCTCGTGTAATTAAGGATTTGAATATTGCCGCGCAAAGAAGACGTAATTCTCAGAGCAAAACCATTGTAATCAACCATGTAGGTGGACAATTTCAAAACTATTTTACGCCCATTGTCTTTAATGATATCGCATTGGGTTATTTTAGTGTATTTCTTCCTCCGGCTGAAAACCTTTCGCCCCTTTTGAAGCAATACCTGTCTAAGGTTGCTACAATTCTGGGGGTATATATGCAGCGCTCGGATTTTTCGAGAAGCAGCCGCAGCAATTACTACACCACTTTGCTTTCTTCGCTTTTAAGCGAAAATTCAAGTTTAAATGATGTAAAAGAAGAGCGATTCCAAACCTTTGGATACAAAATGCTTCCTTATAAATATATTTTTGTGGTGGATATTGCTCAGGAGAACCCTGAAGATTATGTGCTTGGCGATTTAAGCAACGCCTTTAAACGTATTTTCGGCAATTGCATCTATACGATTCAGCACAATCAGATTATTTATCTGGCCAGTTATGCCACTTTGGCATATGAGATGGATTCCATAGTAGAACAGTGCGAAAACCAGCTTGTTTCTACTCCTTATGTCCATATTGGCGTCGGCTCGCCATTTACCGTGCTTGCAGAAGCGCGCGGACATCTCTTAGAAGCCCGCGCTGCAATCGATACCGCTATTATGTTTCATGCGCGTAATCATGTATTTTTCTATGATCACTATCGCTTAATGCACATGGTGCAAACCCTTGGCCAGCATACGGACATACGAATGTTTTCTCTTCCTCAGCTGAAACAGTTGCAGGAATATGATACACATCATAACACCGATTTGCTTTACACCTTATATGTTTATACGCAATGCATCGGTGATGTAAGCCATGTTTGTAAGCAATTACACATTCACCGAAACACACTTTATTTCCGTATTAACAAAATAATAGAACTGACCAATCTCGATCCGCATAATGCGGATCAGAATGCAATGATACTAATTTCCTTCAATATCATGCGTATGCAAAACGAGATCAGCTGGAGTTAATTTGCCCTCATCCATCTGCAAAATAACATCAGCCAAGATACTCAAATCTTCTTTATTATGACTGGCAAGAATAATAATTTTACCTTCTTCCTTCTTTTGCAAAAGGATGTCACGCACGATATGAATACTCTTTTCGTCAAGCGCATTGGTTGGCTCATCCAGAAGCAAAATATCCGGATTTTCCATAATCGCCTGAGCAATAGAAAGTCTCTGTTTCATTCCAAGAGAATACTTTCGCACATGCAATTTATCATTCGGATCAAGGCCAACCAATTCGATTGTCTTTTTGATATCATCATCCGTTGCAATCTTCTTGATTTTTGCCAGGATTTTCAGATTGGTAAAGGCATCATACTGCGGTAATAAATCTGTATTCTCAATAATGACTCCCAAGCTCTCCGGAAAATCAATATCCTTATGAAGTACTTTATTATCAACAGTGATGCTTCCTTCATCAATATAGATTAGTCCGGCAATCGCTCTGAGAAGCATAGTTTTTCCGGATCCATTTCTACCATATAACCCATAGATTTTTCCAGGTTCAAAGGTATAATTGACATTTTCTAAAATCACTTTATTCTTAATCTTCTTGTTTACATTCTCGATTTTTATCATGATTCCCCACACTTTCAAATAAAATCTTTATTCTTTACACTAATAATAGAAGCAACAATCAATATGATTACTACACTCATATAAAGTCCCGCAAAGACGTAATCGAATTGAACCAACTCTTCATTTCGATACTGAAGCATACCGCTTGTCGAAACAAGTCCGTTCAGCCAATGTTTTCCTAGATGCCTATTCACAGCATCTCCCAAGGACACATTGACAACAAAGACAACATTCGAAATCAATAATGCAAGATTCGATGTTGTAAGAATTTCCAAAACCATTTGTAACATCAAAAAGCCAAGCACGCCCAGGAAATAGAACACAAGGGGTTTGATGTCTGTAAATACAATATTTCTCTTTAACAACAGTAGAAATAACGTAAAACCTAAAAGTTTTATCATTTCTATTATGGCAATATCGGCAAGCAATTTCTTATAACATTGACGTAAAACAACTAACCGCTTAGTTTCCCGAATCATCTGATAGATTCCGTATCCATGAATATATTCATAAAACACATCATAAATTGCCACACTATAGCACAGATAAATTGCAATTGTTTTAGCATAATCTACAACATTCCCATTAAAGCCGGCGCCACAATATACGCACATGATATTTGCATCATCAGGCGTGGTTTTTGCAACCATATAGCAAATCACCATTAAGCCTAGTATGACAACCATTCTATATTTCTTTGTTGACAAGTATATCGTTCTCCTTAAATATAAATCCGCTCACCAAAATCAAGCTGATGATAATCAACAGGGATTTTATAATATGCGTAAACACAAAAGTCGTCCATAGTTCGTCCATATAATATAGCTCCAACACATCCAATCCCATCAGCACAGTCCAAACGCGAAGCATATCTGTGCACACCATCAGCATGATTGAAGCGATCGTAACAATCACAATCCCTGTATTCTTTTTCTTAAACAAGATGATGCACAAAAAATACAATGCGCCTATAAAAAAGTAATATAAAAATACGCTCAAATAAAACGTCGCAAAAGCCAAAAGAAAAAATTTATCTTTTACAAATTGCCCTCTGGTAATAATGGCAATATTCGAAAACATGACGAATACGAACATAGAACTAAAAATCAGTGCATTCCACGCCATATCCCTTACAAAAGAGAGGACCCATCTCCATCTGGTCATTCGCGTAATCTGAATTTCGCTAAGTTGTGGCACAAATCCGCTTGCAAATGCTAAAAAGGCGAATGTATAAAGTGCTCCATGATCGATAAAACAATTAAAACCTGCCCCGGGAGTAACAGCATTGATCATTGCGTCTGCTGTTCCCGTGCTTAATTCTTTTAATCCATTTCGGTTAACCCACCACCAAAATAGCTCAAACAGAACTAGTATTGCCAAAACCAGAATCCTTCTTCTAGATTTCATCCTTTTTCTCCCACGTCAATTTCACAAGGCAATAACTGATAAGCACCAATCCTAAGACAATGCACCATGCAATCAGAAAATACTTCAGTCCATATTCAATGAATGGTTGCATTGCATAAGTGATACTGTAAGGATTCATAATCATAACAATCCACATTATAATCCCAATCGCATAGACTATTTTTCTATCGTGGAAGATAAACGCAAGGTTCATGCAAAATACAGCATATAAGCCAACCATAGCGCAGTAGGATAGCAGAAAAATCAAGTATCCTCCTTCCAGATTCGTCAAACACCAATGCAAAAAAGGTTCCGTCACCCAATCTGGATTCACTCCCTCTATATTTGTACCATTATGAAAAAATATTAACGCCAATATATGATTCAACAGCAACGAAACAAAATTAATCCCTGCCATAAACAAAAAAGACATAAGCGCCTTATTTCTATATACCGTTTTTCTTTCTGTTTTCGAAAAATAAATTGTGGAATAATGATAAGATTTTTCCTGCATATAACTATCAGTGTAAAATAAAAAAATATAGATTGGCATTAGCCAAATTATCAACATCTGGCCAATATGTCCAATATTCGCACCCGAAAGAAAACTTCCCATTGCAGGTGCATATAAATCTCTCGGTTCCAATCCATTAGGATAGTATTCTGGGCAATGAAAATAATCTGCACAGTCAGTGTACCATGTCAACGCCAACTCAATCATCGGAACTAATATGATTAATAGGACAACTAACCAGCGCCTTTTGTCCTTTATTGTTTTATAAAATTCAAAGTACATTTTCACCTCAAAAGATGATTCAACGTTTCGTTGAATCATCTTTTCCTTTCTTTCCCTAACAATTCCAACTTGCAACACTCGCGAGTATATTTTGACATTACGCAGCAAAAATGGCATTACCAAAAGCCCATTTAGCGATTCTAGATTTCATCCTTTTTCTCCCACGTCAATTTCACAAGGCAATAACTGATAAGCACCACTCCTAAGATAATGCACCATGCAATCAGAAAATACTTCAGTCCATATTCAATGAATGGCTGCATCGCATACGTAATACTATAAGGATTCATAATCATAACAATCCACAATATAATTCCAATCGCATAGACTATTTTTCTATCGTGGAAGATAAACGCAAGGTTCATACAAAATACAGCATATAAACCAACTAACAAGCAGTAAGATAACAAATAAATAAAGTAGCCAGCCTCTAAATTGGCTAAACACCAATCTAAAAAGCCTTCTTCAGCCATTCCTACGTACATCGACTTCATATTGGTTCCGCCATAAAAAGCAAAATTTGCAAGAATATGATTCAGCAATAATGATACCAGGTTCGTTCCTGCAATAAGTGAAAACGCAGTAAATATCTTGTTCCTATATACTGACCGGCGATTTATTTTCGAAAAATAAATCGTCGAATAATGATAAGCTTTTTCTTGCAAATAACCATCTACATAAAACAAAAAAATGTAAATAGGCATCAACCAAATTAATAGCATCTGTCCTATATGCCCTGAATTTGCTGACGCAAGAAAACTCGCAAATGCCGGCGAATATATTTCACTGGGAAATAATCCTCCCGGATAACATTCCGGATGTTTAAGATACGGTGCATACTCAGAATAAATATTAAGCGCCAAGTCAAGCATCGGAATTAGTACTATCAACAGCATCACAATGTAACGCTTTTTATCTTTAAAAGTTTTATAAAATTCAAAACACATTTTCACCCTCTAAAGATGAATCAACTGATATTATTAAAATTGTTATTTTGACCAGTTTTCCTCATAACATTATTTGTTTAGCACGCTACCATATCATTATATTGAACTGATTTTATCGTGTCAAACTATTTTCCGTTTGCATGAAAATTATTCATCTACTGTGCTCTTCCCAGGAAACTATTTCAACATTTTCCGTTTCCGGTTACTCTAGATCGAACTCAGTGGGAACTTGGCCCCACCAAGATGAGAATGTTATAATCACCCACCAAGATAGCATGTTGCTTGCAACATGCTCGCGCCGAGCGCGGTTGCTGAAGGCAACATATTCCTATCGCGCGAGTGCGCATCCATAGCGGAGCGCTTTTTATGATATAGAAATTTCGGAGAAATTTTCTATATCATAAAAATAGAGACGGCAAATACGCCGTCTCTATCAAATAATTGATTTTATTCTATTTATGCACGTCTTGCTTCTGCTTCAACAAAATCCTTTGTTCCGGCAAAAACATCTGCCTTATATGGATTGATATGTGCAGCCTTTGCTCTCTTAATGATTACGGCAAGCACAATCACATTAATTGCCAGTGCAAGGATAGAAACAACACCCTGCGGAATTGGATTTGCGGTAATGCCCATACCTGCAACCACTTCATTTGCAGTATTTGTTCCGCTCTGGTATACAGCAATTGCCTTATCGTAGAGATCAAGTGCAGATCCGGTAGCGCCCTTGTAAAGGGAAGGCAATACTGAGAAATTCTCGCTCAACTGGAAAAGCGGTACAACCTGTGCGAACATGCACCAGATTGCCAAAGTGTTTGCGCGATTCTGAATCCAGCCACCCTTGTTCCATAATGCATTTGCAAAGGTAGGTGCAAGAAGAAGAGCAACACCGCAATACCATGAGTGAGTCGGAAGGTTTGCATAGGTATACTGGAAATTCCATACATCATATGCAATGATGAACCATACAGTCATGTCAGGCCACAACATATCTTTGCGGTCTTTTGAGCTGTATACATTCCACCAGCTGGTCATACAGAAGATATTCAGTACGCCGGCAAGTGCATTCAAAATATTCCACCATCCACCATAAAGGAATACACCTTCGTTGGATGCCCACCATGCTCCGGACAAATCTCCGGTGACCTGGAATGCATGATATGCAGACTCAAGATCAGATACAACTGCAATCAGGATGTTTGCAGCTACGATTGCGAATGGCCATGCCTTGAACCAGTGAGACTTTCCAATACCCCACTCGTACTTGATCATCATGAAACCGATGCAACCGATGGTAGCAGCATAGAGTTTGAAGTAATGGAACCAGCCATTCATATATTCATAAGTCTGGTTTGCGTGTCCGCCAAAGGCTCCACACTGAATTGCGATAAAGTAAATTGTTAAGATAATCGGGATTACAACAAGGATTGCAATTCCGCCAATCTTGGTACGACGAGCGATTTCGTTTAACAAGATTAGTCCAACGAAAACCATTAACCATCCGAGAAGCTGAGTTCCGGATGTACTGCCATAGATTTGGAATAACATATAAATTCCTCCTTAAAGAATTATAAATTTTTTATAAATTCATTATACGCTCATACCCTCTCTTTCGCAATTAGAAACTATGAAAAGTAATGGCAAAAGTCCAGTGTTTTCAAGGCTTTCAGAAGTCTTAGAAACACTGGACTTTCCAATTGGTAAGTGTTCTTTTTCATGGAAACTATTTATCGTTTTTAGTTTCCTGTCTTTCATTTTACATTTGTTCTATACATTTACCTGTTGCTTTTTTATTAAAATCACGCTGACCGTAAGCATCACTGCACAAATTAAACATATCAGTCCTATAATCGCATAAACAGGAAGGTGTATCAATCTAACCACTGCAGCACCATCTGAAATCCTGCTCATACCTATACAAATTGCAAGATAAACTATCATAACAATCCATTTTGCATTAGCTCCTAATTTCAACGCGATTGCTGCAATCAAAATTCCATACGACATAATCACAAGCGGAACCAGAATAAATGTTGCAGGATGGAAAATCATATCCAGATTCAGATCCACTTCGATTCCTCTATAGACATTGCTCATCTTTGTCTTCTCAATATTATATAATGCAAACAAAAGCAACCACTCTAATACATTAAGAATCAAATACTGAATTGCAAAAGAAATCATAAATTTTCTTCGAGTCTCTCCCATAGAGATTGCAAGATTAAATTGTTGCACACCCTCGTTCCAATTTGCAAGAAATCCCATGATTACAATTGCCATGATTCCAATGAACGTCCCCATAGGAAAGACACTATCTGCACCAACGGAGTTCATAATAATCTCGTGAATGACATTTCCAAATAAAAATGCTCCTACAATCACCAAAAAATTCACAAGAAGATTCTGCCATCTCAAGCTATATACCAAAAGTTTTTTCATATGCCCCTCCTAAACACGCACAACTCTCTTGCGGTTGGCTGCATAATAAACTGCTGCGCTAATCACATAGATTACAAGTCCTACAATACAAATGATTTGACAAATATGTGTAATATCAAATGTTTTTCCTATAAAAAACGAATCCATAAGTGCCACACTAACACCGCCCACAAGGCCTCCTAGCAAGGCAACGATTGCGACTGCAATATAATACGCAATCTTTCCAAACTTTTCAATTAATAATGCAATCAGAATACCGAGCCCGGCAGTTCCAAACATCACTCCAATAATCGCCATAGCATATTCCCCTTCATTTAAAAAGAAGGAGTCCTTGATTGCAAATCGAAGAAGAATTGCAATGATACATAACTCAATGGATTCTAAACAAAATGCGTAAACCATTCCACAAGCAACTTCTTTTCTGGTTGCACCCATGGATAATTCCATATTGGATAAAATAGGAATATAAGCAAAGGTATACACCATCTGCATTAATGCACCTAATGCTATAAACAGCGCCGGCAGATAATTAATTTGTTCTTCCAGACCGGATAAACTAAAACCATTCGAAACCAATGTCAAATAAAACACCATCGCTACGATAAATGCCAACGTATAAAGCAAAATTCGTTGTGAATAATTGGTCATATATTTAAACACACGCTTCATTCCACCGTTCATCTTAGACCTCCCTTCCGCACAATGCTACAAAGAGATTCTGAAGAGATAATGGTTGAACAGTAATATCATATCCATCTTTCAGCGCCTGTCCATCTTCTAAAAGCACGGTCACGCCTTTGCTACGTCCCATTGATTCAGCATGATAACAAGCAAGTCCTTCCGTTGCTGCATCAACATCTTCCTGGTTTCCCGAAACATGACATGCGCGATTTAAAAGATGCTCTGTATTCTCTTTCAAAAGAACATTTCCACGATCTAAGAAAATAACTTCTTCAAATACACCGGCAGCTTCTTCAATAATATGAGTTGAAATGATAAAAGTTCTGCCCGTCTGTGCATGTTCCTCAACAAGCATGCGATAGAAATCCTCTCTTGCAACTACGTCAAGACCAGCAACCGGTTCATCCAAAATAGTGATATCTGCCTTCGATGCTAAACCAATTGCAATTGTTACCATAGAGAGCATACCTTTAGAAAGTTTATTAATTCGCTTTTTGATGCTGATTCCAAAATGAGTAATCAATTCTTCCGCCCACTGTTGATCCCAATTTGGATATAAAGCCTTTGCCATGCGGAAGTACTCTTTAATTTTTAAATTGTTCGGTCCGATTGGTGTCATCGTGTTGATTTCTCTTGAAAAGCAAAGATGATCTAAAGCTCTACGATTTTCCCAAACAGGTTCACCATCACAGAATACCTTTCCGGAAGTCGCAGCGTTTTGTGCAGTCAAAATAGAAAGCAATGTGGTCTTTCCAACACCGTTTCTACCAATCAAGCCATAAATTTTCCCCTGTTCAATTGTCAAATTCACACCCTCAAGAACCTTTTTATCCTTATAATTCTTTACGATATTTTCACAAACTAAAGTTGCCATTTCATCCTCCTTTATATAACCTATCAAGTTCAAGCAATCACTTAACTTTTTTCTTTACTGCTTTTTCTTTACTGTCTTTTCTTTACTGTCTTTCTTTACTGCTTTTTCTTTATTATTTTTCCCTTTCCATAATCATCTGAACCAACTCTTCTTTGCTGATGCCGATGCTCGTTGCTTCTTCAATCAATGCTTTTACATAATTGTCGTAAAAGACACTTCGACGCTTTTCTAAAATACGTCCTTTTGCGCCGGAAGCCACAAACATCCCAATTCCGCGCTTCTTATAAAGAATCCCTTCATCCACCAACATATTGACTCCTTTCGCTGCTGTAGCCGGATTAATCGCATATAACTTTGCCAACTCATTTGTACTCGGCACGCGTTCCTCTTCCAGCAAAACATCTCTCAGGATATCGGTCTCGATCATCTCGGAAATCTGCAGGTAAATCGACTTATCCTGCGACAAAATCTCGTACACCTCTTCCCACCTTCCTTCGCTTGTTCGTTGGTTAATTGCTTGTGTAACTAACCATACCACTAATAAACTCTCCTGTCAAGCGCCATTTATTGTGGGTAATAAGCAATTTTTCCTTTATATCTTGTTTTTGCTGACCGCTCTCCGGGGCTGTCGGTGATTGGTCAGCAATTTTTCTTTTATCGCCTGCTTCTGCTGACCGTTCTCGCTTGCTGGCAAAGATTGGTCAGCAACTTTTCCTATTTCGTCTTCTTCTGCTGACCGCTCTCCTTTACCAGCAATGATTGGTCAGCAACTATTCCTATTTCGCGTTCTTCTGCTGACCGTTCTCCTTGGCTGGCAAAGATTGGTCAGCAATTTTTCCTTTATTGCCTCTTTCTGCTGACCGCTCTCCTTCACCGGCAAAGATTCGTCAGCAATTTTTCCTTTCTCGCCTGCTTCTGCTGACCACTCTCCTTCACCAGCAAAGATTCGTCAGCAACTAATCCCTTTTTCCCTTTTTCTGCTGATCGCTCTCTGCTGACCGCTCCCCCTGTCCGGCAATGATTCTAATAAAATAAAAAAGTGTCTTCGACACATCAACTCCCCTGCCCCTCATTCATGCAATGTCATTAAGATAATAGATAAAAGGCTGTGTTGCACGAATAATTATCAAGAAATATATTGGTATAACATTTTATTTTGATTTTAGTGCAACACAAATAGACAGATGTTTTCATCTGCCAAATTTGGT